>JBMOHO010000163.1:0-8683 GCA_049317805.1 Saprospiraceae bacterium | reverse complement strand
AAAAAAACTGAGTGTAGAAGAAAGGATTGAATTGATTCAAACGATCCTTCGTACCATTTCTGCCGAAGCCGCGTTTTTGCCGGATTTTGATATCCCTATAGAAACGATGGAAGAAGTGCGTCGTAGAGAAGCCGAAATCTTAGACGGAAAAGTTAATCCTGTTTCATGGAATGAGATAAGGGGTAAACTGGCAGAACGTTATAGGGTATGATATCATTTTACACCCTATAGCTGAAACAGAAATGTGGGATGCTATAGATTGGTATGATTCACAAAAAGATGATCTGGGTAAACAATTTGCAGCAGAAATGGACTTTGTTGTATCTGCAATCCAAAGGATGCCAAATCGCTTTCCTTTAGTATTTGATCAAAAGAGAGCGGCTCTATTTAGAAGATTTCCATATCGGGTCATTTTTACAATAAATGACAACACCATAATAATCATCGGCATTTTTCACATGCACCGGCACTTAAAAGATGTATCATCTCGATAATCAAAAATATTTTTTTATATTTCACATATTTCCCTTAACGTTCTCTTCTTTGCGAAAAAAAAACCGCAACGCATCAAACGCATCTCACCACAGCGGAAGGCAAAAACAGGAATCACGCTTGCCAAAACGGCAGGCTGTTTCTGTTTTTTCTGCGAAAGTACAAAATTCAAAATTTTATTCCTGTATCTCACGCAAATACACCCACACCCACACTGAATTAGTCACTCCACCAACACAAACCCCGCCCACTGGTACGGATTGATAAACCGCTCCCGCATCTCCTGCTGCGTATTGCGGAAGGCATCGGGGATGCTCATTTTGCCTTCCAGCCAATGCTTGTAAAAAGTGGTCATAAACACCGAGGTCTCCTGGTCAGGCACTTGCCAGAGGCTCATGACGAGGTACTTCGCCCCGGCGATCTTGAAGGCCCGTTGCAGGCCGTACACGCCTTCGTTGCCCTGGATGTCACCCAGGCCGGTCTCGCAGGCAGAGAGCACAACGAGTTCAGTGTTGGAGAGGTTCATCTGGCTGATTTCGTAAGCGGTCAGGATGCCGTCCTCGTGGCCTTCCAGCGTTTTCGCGCCCTGCCATGCGGCGTTTCCGCCCGCCAAAATGAGCCCGGAGCGGAGCATGGGGTGGTCGGAAATTTTGAAAACGGGTTCGGCCTCACCCCCCAACATCGGCTCCAAAGTCGAGGGGGCGTTTTTCGGGTCCGGGAAAAAGTAGCCGTGGGTGGCGATGTGCAACACACGTGGGGATGGCCTGCCCGTACCCATGGCTTTGAATGACTCCTCTGTGGCCGAAAACCCCTTCCTGACACCGGCCTGGATACCGGCGGTTTTCAAAATCGGTTCCAGGGCGGTCACCTCTTTGTCCGTCCATTTCAGGTAGCTCCAGGTGCCGCCCCGCAGGGTGGAGTCGGTATTTGCAAACGATAGTCCGCCCCGGTTGGCCAGCAGCACATCGCTGCCAAGGCTAAGGTTCGCTTGGGCCATGGCGATGCTGTCCATTTCGTACTGGATACCACCGAAAAGCATCGCCGTATTCTCCGAATGGACCAATGGGTGCGGAACGACCAATTGCCTCGTGCTGCCCATTTCCACCAGTTGATAGTGGTCGCCCAAGGTTTCCTCCTCGGCCTCCCCCTGTCTCCCTCCAACGGAGGGGGGAATTGGAACAGCGCCAAGGTTGAGGCGGTGCAACAGGCCGGAGGGAGAGAAGTAGATCGTTTTTACGCCGGCAAGGTCTTTTTCGAGCGGCTGCCAGAGCAGTTCGTACAGCGATTTTTGCGGCTTGCCGAGGGGCTTGGCACCTCGCTCGGCGACGGTATAGAGGCTGTTGACGTAATCTGCCTTGCGCTCGCCCTGGGTATGGAGCAGGCTGTCGAGCGATTTTTCTTCGAAAAGGGGGATGAAAGCGGGTTGTTTTAAGCCGGGATGGAGGACAAGTGCGGCGTAGAAGGTGCTGTCGCTTGATTTCCCGTCTTCAAAACGATAATGAACAAACTCCACCGCCGCTTCGCCGGGTTCGAGGGCGGCCTGCACGTCCTGCCAGGTTACTTGCTGTTTGGCTTGTCCGTAACCGGCCACCGTTCGGGTGAGGTCTTTTTCGAGGTCGTTGGCCAGGGTTTCCCGTTGGGCTACCAGGGCGCTGTCGCGTTTGGCAATGGGTTGGGTGTACTGAGCGGCGAGGCGGCGTTGGTAGCCTATGAGGCGGTTGAATTTTTCGGTAGCGGCTGTATCCGAAAGGGCTAATTGCCGGATACGGCCGGCGGACTGCAACAGAAAACCTTTGTAAAACAGGCTGTTGTCGTAGCAGGTGGGGATTAATAGTTTACTGCCGGTAGTATGGGTAAACGAGAGGGTTTTATTTTGTATTGCCGAAAGCGTATTCAGGTAAATGTTGAGTTCCCGTTCAGACAGGTGGAGCGAGGCTTTTTCAAGCAGGCGTTTATTGACCGAAGACAGTTCGAGGTAAAGCGGTTCTGCCTTTTCGTATTGGCCCATATCCCCGTAAAGGTTTGCCAGGTTGTTCAGGCTCGCGGCATACTGGGGGGATTCCTTGTGCACAGCTTTTTCCCAGATGTCTTTGGATTCCAGATAAAGCGGTTCGGCTTTTTCATATTGGCCCATATGCCTGTAAAGATTTGCCAGGTTGTTCAGGTTCGCGGCATAATGGGAATGTCCCTTGCCCAGGGCTTTTTCCCAGATGTCTTTGGATTCTAGGTAAAGCGGTTCGGCTTTTTCGTATTGGCCCATCTTCCTGTAAAGAGTTGCCAGGTTGTTCAGGCTCGCGGCATAATGGGAGTGTTCCTTGCCCAGGGCTTTTTCCCGGATGGCTTTGGATTCCAGATAGAGCGGTTCGGCTTTTTCGTATTGGCCCATATCCCTGTAAAGAGTTGCCAGGCTGTTCAGGCTACTGGCATAATCGGGGTGTTCCTTGCCCAGGGCTTTTTCCCGGATGGCTTTGGATTCCAGATAGAGCGGTTCGGCTTTTTCGTATTGGCCCATATCCCTGTAAAGAGTTGCCAGGCTGTTCAGGCTACTGGCATAATCGGGGTGTTCCTTGCCCAGGGCTTTTTCCCGGATGTCTTTGGATTCCAGGTGGAGCGGTTCGGCTTTTTCGTATTGGCCCATTTTCTTGTAAAGAATTGCCAGGTTGTTCAGGCTCATGGCATACTCGGGGTGTTCCTTGCCCAGGGCTTTTTCCCGGATGGCTTTGGATTCCAGGTGGAGCGGTTCGGCTTTTTCGTATTGGCCCATATTCAAGTAGAGCGTTGCCAGGTTGTTCAGGCTACCGGCATACTCGGGGTGTTCCTTGCCCAGGGTTTTTTCCCAGATGTCTTTGGATTCGCGGTAGAGCGGTTCGGCTTTTTCGTATTGGCCCATGTTCAAGTAAAGACCTGCCAAATTGTTCAGGCTTTTGGCATACTCGGAGTGTTCCTTGCCCAGGGTTTTTTCCCAGATGTCTTTGGCTTCGCGATAGAGCGGTTCGGCTTTTTCGTATTGGCCCATGGTCGCGTAAAGAACTGCCAGGTTGTTCAGACTATTGGCAAAATCGGGATGTTCCTTGCCCTGGGTTTTTTCTATGATGCCTTTGGCTTCCAGGTACCATTTTTCGGCATTTATCTTGTCGCCTTTGTAGTGTAATACCCTACCCCGGTTAAAACAGCAACGCCCATACGCCGCCGACTCCCGGCCGAAATGCGCCAATGCCAGTCGCTCCGCCTCGGCATTCACCGCCAGCGCCCGGTCGGATTGCCGCTGCCCGGTGAGTTTGCGGGAAACCTGAATGAGGCTGTCCACCTGCCAGATGGCGGTGGAGTCGACTGCTTGTGCGCGCAGGAGCGCGGGCAGGAAAAATAGCAGAAGAAAAATGGGGTATTTCATCGAATTGGGTTGCGTGAATGGGGAATGAATGGTCGAAGTTAGAGATTTATTCGCGAATCCCCGTTTAGTTGCCCGCTCTCCCCAGCGGATGCAAATTTGTCGCATTTTTTTCAACGACAAACGACAATTTGGCACTACCGCCGACTATAATCGGCAACATTTACCTTTATGAACACCTTTCAAGCCATTTGGCCATAAATTTGACCGTTTAAGTACGAACTTCAAATTACTGGCATTAAAACCTCAATACTCCCCCATGACTTTCGACCACTTCACCATTAAGGCCCAGGAGGCCATTGAAAAAGCCCGGCAAATTGCCGCCGGATACGAACAACAACAAGTAGACACAGCCCACCTGGCCAAGGCCATGCTGGAAGCCGACCGATCGGTCATGGAATTCCTGCTGGAAAAAACGGGGGTGAACACCGATGCCTTTGAAGCCGGTATCGACAAACTCGTGTGGGATACGCCGCGGGTGCAGGGTGCCGATAAGCAGTACCTCACCAACGATGCCAACAAGGCCCTCGACGCCGCTAAAAAACACCTCAAAGATTTTGGCGACGCCTATATTTCGCTGGAACTCATTTTGCTGGGCATGGCCGACGGCACAGACAGCACTGCGCGTCTGCTCAAAGACGCTGGTGCCACCACCAAAACCCTCACCGCAGCTGTGCATGCCTTGCGAAAAGGCCGCAAAATAACCGAACAATCCACCGACCACGTGTACAACGCCCTGGAAAAATACGCCATCAACCTCACCGCCATGGCCGAGGAAGGAAAACTGGACCCGGTCATTGGCCGCGACGAAGAAATACGACGCGTCCTGCATATCCTCAGCCGCCGCAAGAAAAACAACCCCATCCTCATCGGCGACCCCGGTGTGGGCAAAACCGCCATCGTGGAAGGCATTGCCTGGCGCATCGTCAAACAGGATGTGCCTGAAAACCTGCAATCCAAAAAAATCTTTTCGCTTGACATGTCGGCCCTCATCGCCGGCGCCAAGTACAAAGGCGAGTTTGAAGAGCGCCTCAAAGCGGTGGTCAAAGAAGTGACCGAATCAGATGATCAGGTCATCCTGTTTATCGACGAGATCCACACCCTCGTGGGTGCCGGCGGCGGACAAGGTGCCATGGACGCGGCCAACATCCTCAAGCCCGCACTCGCCCGTGGCGAACTGCGCACCATCGGCGCCACTACACTTGATGAGTACCAGAAATACTTCGAAACCGACAAAGCCCTGGAACGCCGCTTTCAGTCCGTGTTTGTGGATGAACCTTCGATGGAAGACACCATTTCCATCCTCCGCGGCTTGCGCGAGCGCTACGAAAACTACCACAAGGTGCAAATACTCGACGAGGCCATGATTGCCGCCGCCGAACTCTCGCACCGCTACATCGCCGACCGCAAGCTGCCCGATAAAGCCATCGACCTCATCGACGAGGCCTGCGCCAAATTGCGCATCGAACTCAATTCGGTACCCCAGGACATTGACGAGCTCGACCGCAAGATGCGCCAGCTCGAGATTGAGCGCGAAGCCATCAAACGTGAAAACGACGCCCGCAAACTCGACGCCCTGAACAAACAGATTGACGAGCTGCGCGAAAAACTAGACACCCTCCGCGCCCGCTGGCAAACGGAAAAGGAGGCCGTCGACGCCATCCAGAACACCAAGCAGCGCATCGAGGAACTGCAACTGCAATACCAGCGCGCCGAACGCGAAGGCAACCTGGAGCTGGCCTCCCGACTGAAATACCAGGACCTGCCCGCCCAACAGGCTATGCTGCGCGCCGCAGAGGAAAAATTAGCCGAAACAGCGCCCGAAAAACGCATGACCACCCAGACCGTCACCGCCAACGACATCGCCGAGGTGGTGGCCCGCTGGACCGGCATCCCGGTGTCCAAAATGATGCAAAGCGAACGCGAACGCCTGCTGCACCTCGAAACCGAACTGCACAAACGCGTGGTGGGGCAAGACGAAGCCGTGGAAGCTGTATCCGATGCCATTCGCCGCAACCGCGCCGGCCTGAGCGACCCCGACAAGCCCATCGGCTCCTTCATTTTCAGCGGCCCCACCGGCGTAGGCAAAACCGAGCTGGCCAAAGCGCTGGCCGACGTGCTGTTTGACGACGACAAAGCCATCACCCGCATCGACATGTCGGAGTACCAGGAAAGCCATTCTGTGAGCCGACTTGTGGGCGCGCCCCCCGGTTACGTAGGCTACGACGAAGGCGGCCAACTCACCGAGGCCGTCCGCCGCAGACCCTATTCCATTGTGCTGCTCGATGAAATTGAAAAAGCCCACCCCGACACCTTTAATGTACTGCTTCAAGTGCTCGACGACGGCCGCCTGACCGACAACAAAGGGCGCACCGCCAACTTCAACAACACCGTCATCATCATGACCAGCAACCTCGCCGGCGCGCAGATCATGGAAGCCTTTGAAGACTACGACGACATGCCCGACAACCGCAAACACGAGGTGTTCGAAGCGGCCAAATCGGAGGTGATGGACGCCCTCAAGCAAAACATGCGTCCGGAATTCCTCAACCGAGTCGACGAAGTGGTGGTGTTCCATCCGCTTTTAAAAAGCCAGATGCACCAGATACTCGACATCCTGCTGGTGGAGGTGCGCGACATGCTGGCCCATCAGGAATTGCAACTGGAGCTAACCAACGCGGCAGCCAAAGTGCTCATCGACCGCGGCTTCGATCCGCAGTACGGCGCACGTCCGCTCAAACGCGCCCTCCAGCGCGAGCTGATCAACGAACTGGCCAAACACGTGCTGGCGGGTAACTACGTCAAGGGCGACACCGTATTGATTGACGCCGATGGTGCCGGGCTGTTGTTTGGTCGGAAATCGCAGGTGGAAGGGAAAGAGGTGGTGACGCGTGTGTTGGAGTTGTAGGGGGATGGCCTTCGGCTTGGTTTGTTGGCACGCGGATGACGCGGATTGGGCGGATTTTTTATTTGTACAACATGCTTTTTTTGCACGCGTCAGTCATAAAATCGCCAGAACAGTAGCCTTAAAAAACGGAAATTACCGTGTTGGTCCGTTGTTTCCACCATTGGCGCAAATCCGATTGGTTTAATCACGAGCTGTTTGCGCCGGTCGTCCCACATCCAATCCTGCACGAGGCGCATTTGCACAACTTGCTCGCCAGTGATCTCGTTGCGCTCAATCATTACCCTTTCTTCGTAGGTTTCCGGATCAAAAGTAACGACTGTGTCGAGGGTTAGGATCATTCGTTCCAGTTCGTCAATATGAGGAAACCGCATTGATGCTGAACGGCCCGACGCCGTTAGGATCATTCGTTCCAGTTCGTCAATGGGCACCTGACGGTCTTGTGCGTATTGATGAAACACCTCGTAGTGCTCGTCTTTTCGCACCCGGTTCAGCAATTGCTGCGCAACTGGCGGTTTAAAGTCTTTCAAGACCTTCAGTTCATTAATGTTCGGGCTGTTAGACACCGTGGTTAACCGGCGCACTAAAGTGAATCGACCTTTGTTTTTGCGCAGGATCTTGTCGTTATCCGGCATTTTGAACCACAACGGCGCATGCCAAAACATACTTTCATTGTCATTGTCATTGTCAAACCCAATCACGACATGCCGAACCGGGGCGTAAGCCAACGGAAGCACACGGAATTCGTCGGCTTTGTCCACATAATACAGCAACTGCCTTACCCGCACCATTTCTAAATCATAAGGATTGATGTCGTTTTGCACAGCCCTCGGTTCTTCCATCTGTGTGTCAAAATTATAAGCCATAACCGTATCGTTGCGCATGAGTTGAAATTCGCGTTCGTCTACGGTCATTGGTTCTATTGCATCGGATGCATCATACACCAAGACGCCAGGATTTAACATGTTGGCCAGGAATTTGGAGGCAAACAATACATTTTCCTGTTCACCAAACCGGCCATCCGGCACTTCGGCGTGCAGCAGTAAGGAGCGGTTTAATTCAGGCAGGGTATCCTGAAAAGGAATATATTCCGGTTCAACCACGAAATCTAAGGTGATGTAGGCAGCCCAGATGACGTCTGGGTTGTTCAAAATTTTTTCGATCTTTTGAGCGCTGGCGACATAAAATGTAAGGGTACAACAAAAGAGAAGTGGAAGGCGCATCGTTTATGATTGTTATAAGGTTTACTTACAAACGAATGAAGCTACCTCTTTTGTACGCCATGCTCTTTTTGCCTGTTGCCCTGACTGGGCAGGTGGCTGTCATGCTTGAAAAAATGAATGTTGTTTATTTGGGCCTTGAGAATCCAATGACAGTAGTCGTGGATAACCTGCCGGATTCCCTGGTCGTGCTCACCGCCGATTGGGGGACTATTCATAAACGTAGCGCCCATAAATACCTGTGGAGGGCCGATTGCAACAACATCAAGTCATCCGTTACTTTTATTGTCCAGGAAAAACACACTGGCGATATCCTGCAGCTATATACTTGCAGAACAAAACCCATATTGGCTACCATGACCTTAGGGATGAAGTTAAGTAGAAGTATAATTTGTGGGGTTGGGGAGTTCAAGGCACAAGGCGGCATCATTATGACGGTCACCAACATGGAAATCGATGCGCAATGTGACGTAGAATATTTTACGGTTATCCACGCTCGTGGCAAGGGTCATGATTTGGTTACCCTCCGGAATTATGGAGGGCGTTATAACCCAAAAGTGGGCGCAGAAATAAATAAAGCCAAGCCGGGAGATGTGTATTATTTTACAGATGTTAAATACAACTGTTTTTGTAAACCAATTTTCTCCAACCAGCTCGTAACTGTGCGCATCAAATAAG
>JBMOHO010000162.1:0-8685 GCA_049317805.1 Saprospiraceae bacterium | reverse complement strand
AATGCGGAATGCGGAATGCGGAATGCGGAATGCGGAATGCGGAATGCGGAATGCGTTTTCATGGTGTTATTTTTCTTTCAAAATTAGGAGGTTTTGCATTTTATTACATTAAGACACGGTTAAGTTTTAAAAATTTAACATTCTCGATTCGTCAAACGACAAAAATTACTGTCTCATCAATTATAAAGGCTCACCCCGCATTAATTATCCTCCGGACGCCCAAAAAACTTCCCACCCTCCACCGCTTTTTCAAGCGCTTTCTCTTCATCTTCATCTGCTTTGGTCGACACATATTTGCCCAGGTCTTTCAAATCGGGTTGTCCAGCATCTATCCACGCGGTCATCCAGGCGCTGGATACCACGTGCACGGCCGCGCGGAAGCGGCGTTCCACCATGCCGTTCATGGCATCCTGATATGCGGCGGCAAACTCCGCGCATTGCACCAGCATCATGGTGCGGCCGCGCATGTCGGGACAAATCTGCTGGTCGGCCGGAAAGGTCTGGCGGAGCTGTTTTTCCAGCGAAAGCACGCTGTCCACCAGCAAATGGCTTTCCAGCACCACCTTCCAGTAAAAAGACTCCGGATCGTCTATGTATTCCGGTTTGCCCACAAAAAAATCGTACTGCTCATCGGCAAACAACTCCGGGATGCGGCTCTCCCAAAAGCCGTGGATGCCGTCTTGCCCTGTTTTTTGACCGTTGTAATTGCTGCACGTGTGCAGGGGCACGTGTGCGTCGCCGACGTAATGCCCAAAGTCGGCGCTGAGTTTGAGGATGCGCGCGCGGTCTTTTTGCCGAAAAGCCTCCGTCAGGCTGCGCTGCATGCGCTGAAGGTGCCATGGAATGATGCCGTGCTCCGACAAGTGCTCGCGGTAAAACAGCGATCGCACTTTGCCGACGCCTTTTCGTTGTAAAATGTCAAACAAGCGATCCGTCGAGTCTTTCTCCAACGATTCCTCCGCGCGGCTCCAGGCCGGCAGCACATTGCTGGCAAACCACTGCCGATACCCCTCGGGCGCTGCCCGGTCAGGAGTGTACAATAACAAGGTGTCCACATTGTTGAGCACCACATACACGTCGGTGAATTTCATCAGGGCGTCGGTCCAGTTTCGGGGCAGCGAATCAAACGGGTATTTGCCGTAGCGGTCCAGGTCGAGGTAATGCCGCGGGGCTTCATTTTTGGTGGCATAGCGCCGCATGTCGGGGTCTACGGCGTGGTCGGATATCCAGTCCACATTGGGTTTGTAAAAAACCATCATGCCAGGCGGCAACGTAAACACCGCCAGCCGGTTGATGCGCTTGTGCGCGAAAAAGCCCCAGGCGTCGGGCCCGCTGAAGTTGGCGCAAAAAAGGATGCACAGGAAGAGGGCCAGTCCCCGAAAAAGCTGTTTCATGACAAGTTGCTCCTGGAAATTTGAATGATGAACGATGGGCACATAGGTACAACTTCCGGGCCGCAGGCGCAAACAAAACGGCGCAGTTTTTTTGCAATCACCGCAAATACTTCAATACTTTTGCCTTTACATGCGCGCCATCCTACTTGCTTTCTTGATCACCCTCCTCGCCTGCGCCCGGCCGGTAACCCCTACAGGCGGACCCAAAGACACCGAACCGCCGCTGCTGGACACCCTGCTGAGCACACCCAATTTCAGCACCAATTTCCGGCAAGACCGCATTGAGCTCACGTTCAATGAATGGATAACCACCTCCGACGTCGCCAAACAAGTCGTGGTGTCGCCCCCGCTGCCAGGCAAAAAAAACCTGCCGGACATCACCCTCAAGGGCAAAACCGTGATCATCCGGTTTGAAAAAGACCAGGTACTGCGCCCCAACACCACCTATACCATCAACATGGGCTCCGCCGTGCGCGACCTCCACGAAAACAATCCGGCCCCCAACCTGCGTTTTGTGTTTTCTACCGGCGACTTCATCGACAGCCTCAGCGCATCGGGCGCCGTGGCAGATGCGTTTACCGGCGTGCCCGTGGAAAGCGCCACGGTGATGCTCTACGAAAATACGGCCGACAGCGCCGTGTTGAAAGAAAAACCGTACTACTTTGCACGCACCGACAAAAGCGGTCGCTTCACCCTGCAAAACCTCAAAGCCGGTAGCTACAGGTGTGTGGTCGTAGACGACGCCGTGCCCAACCTCCGCTGGGACGGTGTGCAGGAACGCATCGGATTTGCCGACAGCCTGGTGCTGGTGTCTGCTCAAAACACGCCGAACATCCCATACATCCGCCTCTTCCAGCCAGAGCCGCCCCTGCGGGTGGCCGACATTGATTCCAGCGCCTACGGCCGCGTCCGCCTGCGCTTCACCGCGCCACCCGACGGGCTCGCGCTTCGGGCCGACGACCCTTCTGTACGGCTGCTTCCCGAGCGCACAGGCGATAGCCTCACCATCTGGTTTGTACAGCCTGCCAACCGCCCCTGGAACCTTTTGGCAGGGGCCGACACCATTCCGGTACCCTTTCGCGACAAAGCAGTCTTTGCCTCAAAGCACCGGTTTACCCTGGAATCGGCTTTGTCGAGCGCCAAAAAGGGCAGCTCCAACAAATTCGACAAGGAGACTCCCCAATCGGCGGCCCCCGTACCCAATCCGGTGATCAGCCAAAACCCCCTCCGCGCCGCCGAGCTCCTGTTTAATGCCCCGGTGGAGCGCTGGGATACCGCCTTTTGGCGTTTGCAATTGGACAGCCTGGCGCAAAGCATACCGATGAGCAGGCTCGACAGCCTTTCTCCCCACAAACTCTACGTGGACATCAGCTGGAAACCCGAAAAAAAATACCGGCTCACCTTGTTGCCCGGCGCAGTCACCGATGTTTGGGGCATATCCAACACCGATACGCTGGCACTCGACCTGAACGTGGCGTCCGAAAAAAGATTCAGCACGCTCAACCTCACGCTGAAAAACCTCCAACCCGGTGCCTCTTACGTATTGGAGTTCATCGACAGCAAAACCGTGCTCGAAAAACGCATTTTTACGGCCACAACCGACTCCGAAAAAATGCTTTTCCCCGGCCTGGAATCCAAACCGTACACCTTGCGCTTGATAGACGACCTCAACCGAAACGGCCGCTGGGATCCAGGCAACTACCTGGAACACCGCCAACCGGAAACCCTGCGCAGCAAAACGCTGGAGCCACTGCGGGCCAATTGGGAAGTGGAGGAAGATTTTTAGACAGGATGTATAATCTTGTCAATCCTGTCCAAAACCCTGTCAGTCCTGTCTAACAAAAACATTTTGAATGAAAATCTTCTGCATCGGTCGCAACTACACCGACCACGCCCTCGAACTCAACAACCCCGTGCCGTCGGAGCCCCTCATTTTTATGAAGCCCCCCACGGCCCTGTTGCTCAACAACCGACCTTTTTACTACCCCTCGTTTACCCAAAACCTCCACTACGAAGGCGAACTGGTGCTGAAAATTTGCAAAAACGGCCGTTCGGTGCAGCCCGAATTTGCCCACCGGTACTACGATGAAATGGCGTTTGGCATCGACTTTACCGCACGCGACCTGCAAGACAAACTAAAACAAAAAGGGCATCCATGGGAAATAGCCAAAGGATTTGACCGCTCTGCGCCCCTCAGCAAATTTGTGCCCATCGACACGGCGCAACATCCGCACGACATTCATTTTCAGCTGTATAAAAATGGCGAATTGGTGCAGGACGGCCACACGCGCGACCTGATTTTTGACTTCAACACCCTCATTGTGTACATTTCCCAATATTTTACCCTGCACAAAGGCGATTATATTTTTACGGGTACACCCGCTGGCGTCGGACCGGTGCAGGTGGGCGATGAACTGGAAGGCCGGATTGAAGGCCAAACGATGCTGCAATGCCAGATTAAGTAGAAAGGGCTAAAAACCCATGTTCATCGACACGTAAAACCCGCTCAAGCCGGCATCCGTGATGCTCCATTCGAATCGGGCCACCTTGTCGTACCAGGCCACCACATCAAGCCCCAATCCGCCGCCCCAAAGCACGCGGTTCACAAACGGGTTGGTGTATTTGTAGTGTGGGTCGTTGGCGTACCCGAAATCGCTGCCGGCCGACACGTACATTTTCAAAGGGCACACCTTAAAATTTTCGAAGGGCATGCCTTTTTTGATGCGGAATACCTTGTCGAACAACTGGCGCCGCACGGCCATTTTGACGACCGCAAAATCGAGCCCGTCGGCCACAAAATACTCAAAACCGCGCACCGTGTTGCCGCCATAACCCAAAGCCTGGTTGTTGAAATACGGGGGCGATTGTCGGGGCAAAGTGGTGCGCAAACGGCCGCTAAAACCCGAGCTCCATTTCTGGCCGAAGCGGATGTGCCGGGTGTATTCAGCATACAAACGGCAAATATGCATATCATCGGTGGGTAAAATGCCGTTTTGCCGCACCTCAAGCACCATCTTGTCGCCACTCATGGGGTAAGGACGCCAATCGCGGCGGTCTTTGACAAAACTATACGAAAAACTACTGTACTGTTGGTTGGTGCGGCCTTCGAGAAAAAAATCGGGATTAAACACCTGGCCAATGGAGTCGGCAATCTGGTTGTCGCGGTATTCAAGCAGAAACTGATGGGTGGTGAAAAAACCGGGCCTCCAGTTTAGCCCCACAAACGATTGCAGGCGCTGCAACTGCCAGCCGTTGGGATTGCGGAGGAAAACGGGTTTGTTCTCCGACGTGGTGAAAGCCACTTCACGGTTTCGGTTGAAAGAAGCGCCGACCGATATACCCAGGGTTTGTTTTTTGTTGATGGCCGGAATGCTGTAGCTGAACCCAAATGAGTTGGTGTAGCCGAATTGCAGGTCCAATTTGAACACATCGCGGTGGCCCGTGAGGTTGCCGTGGTGCAGGTTCAGGCCGTAATTGACCCGCTGAAAAGACCGGTCGAACTCGTTCCACCACACGTTGAAGTTGCGGTCGGCGAGGTCAAAAATCGGCATGGGCACAAAATACCAGGTTTCGGTGAGGTGCACCCCCACCACCACATGCCCGCTGTCTTGTTCCAGCACCTCCAAACAGGCGTCATTAAACAATGCCGTGTTCATCAGCCGCAGGCGCGCCTGTTCCAGCTCGGCTTTCAACGCTGGCAGCGGCATACAGTCGCCGTTTTTAAACCCCAGCTCGCGCAAAATGACGCAGGTTTTAGTGCGCTTCAGCCCTTCGTATAAAATCGTGTCGATGCAAACCGATTGCGCCTTCAACACCGTAACCAACGCGAAGCCCGCCAGGATACACGTACACAAAGCTTGCCGGGCAACCCTGAAGCGCGCACATCTTCCTATCCCGAATGGCAAAACCTTATTCATCCTGCGTTGAAGTGATTGATTTGGTGAACATTTCACAAATATAACGCCTTTACAATCGAACCGGAATGTTAAATATTGCGATTGGACAAAATTATCCTACCTTTGAAGGCTTAAACAGCACATAAATGGACACGCTGCTGCAGAATTCCATGTTTTACTGGATTATTTGGTCGGTTGCAACACTCATAGGCGTCGTGTTGGGCTGGAGCCTCCGTTTTTTATTTTCCGAAAAATCCATTGCCCAAGCCTTAGACCGCAGCGAACAAGACCGCAATGCGCTGGCGCGACTCTATACCCAACTGAAACACCAATACGACCTGCGGGAGGCCGACCTCAAAAAAAATGCCATCGAAGTAGCGCAGCTCCGCCACCAGGCCAAAGAGTTTGACATGCTGCGCGCCCTCCACGCCTCCGAAAAACAAGCCGACGCGGCGCGCCTCGACAAAGCGGAACAACGCGCCCAATACCTGTTGGAAAAAACCGCCCAGCTCGAAGCGCATTACCACGCCCTGCGCAACCGCTACACCCAAATGATGCAGGACATGCAGCGCAAACAGGAGGAAGTGAACGCCTGGAAAAACCTGCACCGCGATTTTGCCGGCATGCAACGCCAACTGCGCAGCTACGAAAAAGCCACCCACACCCTCGACCACGAACGCCGCCAACTGCTCGAACAACTCCACCACGCCCGCCTGGAAATAGAAAACCTCCAGTCTGACCTGCTCAAAGGCGTCGCCCGCCCCGTCACACCCGACGTGCCCGTGCTACCGCCCGTCGTGGCATCAGGCGAACGCGCCATCGGTGGCCGCGACGCCCGCCCCAGCAGCCCCGACGACCTCAAGATCATCAACGGCATCTCCCCGTTTGCCGAACGGCAACTGAACGCCCTCGGCATTTTTACCTTCGACCAGATCAGCCGCTGGGACGACGCCACCATCCTCTCCATGGCCAAATCCCTGGGCCTCAGCCCGGCACGCATCCTGCAAGACGACTGGATGGGCCAGGCGCGGCATTTGCTGGAACAAAGCCTGTGACGAATGCGGAATTTTTCGAATGCGGAATGCGGAATTTTTACATTCCCTCTGTTTTTTTTTGCTACATTCTCATGAATGATGCATAAAACCCGAAATGATGGGAAAATTCAGCATTCCGCATTCCGTACTCCGTACTCCGCATTCCATACCTCCGCATTCTATTTATTGTTGTTTCACAAACCGCATAGTGTGCATGAGCTGACCGGAGGTTAGGCGCAGCATGTATACGCCTTGTGGGATGGTCTGCACATCTACGTCAAATTGTGCGGTTTCTTCTGCCTCGTAGCCATTGAGCACCAAACGGCCCGCTTGATCGTACACCGACCAGGCGATGTGTTCCGAAGGCACTTCGTCAAGCAGCACCTGGAGCGTCTCAATCGCGGGTACTGGCTGCAAGCGTACGGCATTGGTTTGGCCAAACACCACCCGGCGCACCGGACTGAAGGAGTAGGCGCCGTCGAAGTCCACCTGGCGCAGGCGGTAGTAATTGGCACCGCTCAAGGGTGCGCGGTCGGTGTAGGCGTACTGTTGGGTCACAGCGCTGTTGCCCGCGCCGGGTACCTGGGCGATTTCGTCGAATTGCACCCCGTCGGCACTGCGTTCGAGGGAGAAGTATGCGTTGTTGGTTTCGGTGGCGGTGGCCCAGAGGAGACGGATTTCATCATCTATGGCTTTTGCTGTAAAGTGCAGAATTGAAATCGGCAATATGGAAGTATAATAAATTTCAAAATCATCTAATCGATAATTTCCAATACCCAAGTTATCGCAATTTTCGTAGTTGTTGTTATTGGATGGCAAATTAGTTGCCGTATAATAAAAACGAAAACGAAGAGCAGCTAAGTTATTTGCGGCACCGGGCAAATTAAGAAAACTAGTTTGTGACCAGCCCGATACAGCATTGGGATAAGTTAAATTTGTCCAATCAACACCATTTCCACTCCATTCTAATGTAATGGAGGGGTTGAAGGATCCTGTCTTTCGATGTCTTACCCTTACACGAATACCGGAATACCCTATCGTAGAGTATGTACCTGTTTGAACTTCATGATAATCACCGGGACTCATGTCTTCAGGATCACAATTTTTTAATAATAGATTATTGCCCCCGGCAGGAGAAGGGACAGAAATAGTAATTGAAAAACGATCACTTTGACTACCAACCATATTCACACTATCATACACACCTGTTGGTATACTAGACCAACCCGAAGGAAACCCTCCCTCAAAACCTTCTTCATACAACAATATTTGTGCGACAACATTATTTGTTGAAATACAACATATAAAGGCAGCAAGAATAAAAATTAAATGAAATACTTTTGATTGTTGGGAGAACATTTTTGACGGCTTGGATTTACAAAATACAAAATTGAGCTTTTCTATTGCTACTGCCAATCCCCACCATATTAACTTTTCGTAAATTTTTCAAAACAAAACACTTACGCACCGACTCGTGTTAAATAACAATAAAATGAACAGGTGAACCATTAAGTTGCCAGTTGCTTAGCTCACCTTTGCTTACCTAATCACATTCTGTCAAATCATGAACCGAATTCTGTTGTTCTTTCTTTTAATATCCGTAGCACTGTGTACCCGTGTGGAGGCACAGCACCGCTACAAACGCAACACCCACTACCTGGAGGCCGGCATCATGCTGGGCGGCACCCAGTATTCCGGCGACGTGGCAGAAAACGACCTGGAGTTCAACCAGACGCAGTTCGGTTTTGGCGGCTTTGTGCGCTACCACATCCTGCATGAGGTGTTTTTGAAAGGCCAGGTCTATTCCGGCAACATTTCGGGCGACGACAAGAATTCGCCTACCCTCAATCGACGCAAATTCCGCTTTTTTACCCCCATCCTCGAAACCAGCTTAGTGCTCGAATACGCGCCCTGGGCCCTGGAGCACGTCACCAAAACCGGCATACACAGCCGATACATCTCTCCATACTTTTTTATAGGGGCTGGCAGCGTCACCGCTACCCGCATTGAAACGGAATACTACGGCCCCGATTCAGAGGAAGACATGTGGATCCGGGAACCTTTCCCCGAAGAGGGCGTCACCAAACGCACCTTTTTTACCATGCCCGTCGGCTTTGGCTTGCGTGTCGACCAGTTGGAGCGCTTCACCTTCGGTGCCGAGTTCGGCTGGCGTCCCGTTTTTTCCGATAAATTAGACGGCGTATCCATCAACGGCAACCCCGATGAAAATGATTGGTACTATTTCTTCGGCCTCACCGCGTCGTATTTCATCAACCAACCCTGGAAACCGCTACCCTGACGAATACGGAATACGGAATACGGAATACGGAATACGGAATACGGAATACGGAATACGGAATA
>JBMOHO010000161.1:0-8714 GCA_049317805.1 Saprospiraceae bacterium | reverse complement strand
ATTTGTTTTAAGCTGTGGCGTGGCACCCGCGCCGCATCGTGGATTATCACAGCAGCTTGCCTGATGAGCACCTTCGGTACACTGAAAAGCCAGGCTGAAGACCCAATGCCGGCCGAATGTGCGGGTGCTGGTGGAGCGGAGGATGCTTCCTCTTTTTCTGCCAACTGCTCCAGTACCAGTTCGCTCTGGAGTTCAGACAGCAGGCACATCCCCAATCCAGGTGCCCGAAGCATTCGAATCAGGGCTAATTTCATCATTTTGCAAAAGATTGACGGAACCGGAAATTTTCAGGACATCCCCGAACACCGTGCATTTTTGGATGATTGGTTCAATAATTGCAACAACCTGCTTGCTAACCTGTATGGTACATCCGATTGCTCGCCGCTGGTAACCGATTCAAAAATACAGATTGTGCCCAACTGGATTTTTCTGCCCGACCCTAACCCGACAGAGTTTAACTGGAACAACGACAACAACATTGGCATAGAAGAATGCCCGAGTGAGACCAATTGGTGGTTGAGCGGCCTGGATGCCAGCATCAGCGCAAATCCATCGATTCCCAAGGGCATCAACGTATACCTGACCGTAGACGGTTCGGTATACAATGAAATGGTGGTGCTCGGTACAAGGAACAACCCGGAAACACCACCCAACAACATGGGATACACCTGGTGCTCCGAACAACCCAAAACCAGCAACCTCAATGCGCCGTCCCGAGTCAGCGTAGCCAACCTGTACCTTAAATATTGGTGGTTCCGCAATACATATCCAAACGGCATAAGCTACCCATTCAGCGAAACCAGACAGTGGTTGGTCGCAGAGGGTGGTATCTTAGCCCATGAGTTTGGGCACTCATTGATTAGCAAATACGTTCACAGCAATTTTTCTCCAGATCCGGCTTCAAACTGTACAAACCATTTGATGCATCAAAAAGGTGGGCCTGTAAGCACAAGAAACGTACTGCCTGAAATAGACGCAGGCCACATCCACCGCAACTTAGCCATCACTAACCTTCGTCAATTTATTGATTGTTCGGAGTCCTACAGCCCTACGCCGCTAAACCAATCGGGCGCTTCTACCACTTACGACCGAATTGTAAGCAGCAACGAAACGTGGGACTTGAACATGCGGGTGTACTCCAACATCACCGTAAAAACCGGCGCTACGCTTACGGTCACTTGTAAAGTGCTCATGGCCGAACAAGGGCTGATTAAGGTGGAGCGGGGTGCCAGGTTGATTGTAGACGGCGGAACCATTACCCGCGCCAACACCTGCTCCCCAACCCAATACTGGGGCGCGATAGCGGTAGCCGGAAACAGCACAAAAATACAGCCTGTGCCTACGGGTACTTTAGCCACCAACGACGCCGGTGTTGTCATCCTTAAAAACCAGGGCATTCTGGAAGGCGCTGTGGTGGGGGTAACCACCAAACGCATCCCCAGTTTGTATGAACCCGAGTATTGGGGCGGCGTGGTTGATGCCAATGATTTTACCTTTAAAGATTGCCGCAAAGGCGTAGAGTTCGTGAAGTACGACCTGCCCAATCGCAGCCAGTTCAAAAAAACCGGTTTTATACGCACCTCCACGGGCTCCTCCTACGCGGGGGTAACGATATGGGACACCGACGGCATCCTGTTTGACGAGTGCACGTTTACCAACATGAACGATCAGGGCATCCGCGCCGGTGACGCCATATTCAACGTCAAGCAGAAAAACAAGATCAGCGGATCCCAAACGGGCATTCTCGCCGGGGCTTCTCACCCGCTTTCCGGAGAAATATTAGTCGGCGTGCTCGGGGCCCAAGGCGCCACCCGAAATGTCTTTGAAAACAACGTGGTGGGCATACATGCTACAGCCAATACGAAGGTGATCATATCCAGCAACGATTTCGACAACTCCAATTTTGGCATAGCTTTTAACGGTACCACCAACACCAAGGTAAAAGACAACAACTTTAGTGGCTCGGCAGCGGGTACTCAATTTGAAAATACCGGCGTTAACTTAAATGAAAACGCCTGTAACCAATACCTCGGCACCACAGCGGGCGTCAATATTTACGGATTAAACACCGGATATACCTTTAATGGAGAGGATTTTAACACCAACCTCTACGACCTGTTCATAGAAGGAGATGCCGTTACGCCAGGTCAACCACCACTGTTTCAGGGCAGTTTCGGCGCAGCGAGATGGAACTTTTTTACCAGCATGAAGGTGGAACAGATTAAAACCAGCACGGTGGTGCCCTTTAACGTCACCAATAATTTCTATTATTTCCACCCGGATCCGGTCATTGACCCAAGGCTCAAACCCAAGTGCCCGCTGAATGAGTCATGTACGCCGCAAAGTAATTTTTTCAATATACAGACAGGCGGTATTTCTCCTACTTGTAACTTTCCAGAACCGCCGGGCAATCCGCCTTGCCTGACCCGGCCCTGTCTGGAAGACGTCCGTTACCTGATCAGCCAACACACGGCAGCGTATTCTACAAACCCTTCCGACTCGCTTAAGGGCCTGCTGCAGGGGCTGATCACCAAACGAGAATACATCACCGACGAGCTGATCCGAGGATACATCAGCGCCGTCCGGTGGGATTCTATAGAAATGCTGCTGAATGCAGACCTCAATCCCGCCAACAGGCGCAGATTGATTGGTGCCAAACTGGAACAAAAACAATACGCCGCCGCAGACTCGCTGTTGCAATTGTTCCCCCAAAGCACACAGGACGACCAGTACTTCGTGCAGGTACAAACCATCAACAAGGCGCGCTTGAGCAACGGCACATTCGCCCTGAGCAATGCACAGAAAACAACGTTGCTGAATATAGCCACCGCTTCCTCGCCCGAAGCCGGATATGCACAAACGCTGTTGGGCATATTGACCGACACGGTGTTCATGCCGCGCCTTCCCAATTTTGGTGGAGAACGCAACATACAACAAACGGAACTATCGTCGGCCAGGGTGCTGGAAGTATCGCCCAACCCGGTGGCTGACCTGCTGCAAGTGCGTTTCCCCTCATCCGATCAGGCACGAACGCTTGAGCTGCGTTCTTTGGCCACAGGTGCGTTGGTGCAAAACGTAGACGCTACCGGTATTGAAGCAACCACCCTGTCGGTGCAATATTTGCCTTCAGGCGCTTATTTGGTTCTGCTGCGCGCTCAAGACGGCTTGATCGACCAGCAAAAAATTATTGTTCAACACTAAGCCTTCATAAGGCCCTTGCCGGTGTTCCTTTGGGAATGCCTGCAAGGGCACTTAAATAAGTAACCATGCATAACTTGCAATTCATATGGTTATTGGGCTTTATGTTGTGCTGGAAAGGCACAGAAGCCCAAACCTATTTAACCTCAATAGATCCTAATCCAGGTAATTCGTTTCAGGCGGATAAAGGAAAAATGATCTGGAGCATCGGCGAGTATATTTACATCAATAATGGATACGTGGATAATGGAGCAGGCAGGCGGGATGACCTGTTCCAAATAGATGCCAAAACCCATGAGGTCGTCAAACGAATAGCTCTGGACGGGCCAAAAGGCGATTTTGCCACTACGGCTACCTGCCTCACCTCCGACGGCAATATGTTGCTCACGGGCGAATGGATCGACTACGACGCGCAGCGCATGCGCCTGTTCGTCATGAAGCTGAACCCCAACCTGGAAACCCTTTGGGCCAATTTTTACCCCGATCTCAGTCCAAATGGCTACTACGCCGACGGCATAGTGGAAATGCCCGACAGCAATCAGTATTTGGTGTACATTGTCGAAGGCTTGGGGGCCCCTCCCAACACCTACATTGAATTGCGCATCCTAAAGTTAGACGACGAAGGTACTGTGCTGTGGAACCGGATGCTGACCGACACCATGTTCCGGGCCTACGGGTACGGCGACATATCGGCTACCGACGATGGCCACTTCCTGGTCAGCTCGGCGGTAAACAACTTGTATATTGACCCCGTTACGGGCGGTTCATATTTTGACAATGCCATCGTCCACAAAATAGACCGGGAAGCCAAGCAAGTGTACACCAAATCTGTGGGCTATATTTACACAAGGGCACAAGAGCCCATATCCTTAGCCCTGCCGGACGGCGGCGGTGTGGTGATGTGGTTAAAAGACACCAACACCATTGATCCGGGTATTGCTTGGGATTTTTCGATCATGTATGGCTTTGACAGTACAGGCAACCGTACCTGGACACACGAATGGAACAGGGTAGGTTATCGACCCGTTTATCGCATAAAGCCTGCCGCCAACGGCGATATATTGGGTGTGGGGTTTTACCTGGAAACTACACCACCAATTTACAAAGGCAGAGGCTGGCTGTTTCGGATGACCAACACGGGCGAGGTGCTTTGGGAGCGTCGGTATTCCGACTCCCTGATTCGCCCCTGGTCGATAAACTTTGAGTTGCTTGATGTGTGCGAGCTGGCCGACGGACGAATAGCCGCTACAGGCATTGTGATGGATACCAACGAGGTAGCAGGATCGTATAACTTCAATGTGGCCCTGCTGGTGCTGGACGCCGACGGATGCCTGCAGCCGGGGTGCGGCGAGGAGGTGCAGTACATCACTTCGACCACTGCGCCGCTGTTCAAGCTGTCGCTGCCGGTGCTGGGGGTAAGCCCCAATCCTACGTGGGGGCCGCTCACGGTGGTCCTGCCCGAAGGGTTATCGGTAGGCAATTCGCCTTACGAACTGCGGTGTTATAGTTATTACGGGCAGCTTATGCTGTCGCAAGCGTGGCCGCTTGGGGCATCTAATGTGTCCATTTCCGGGGCAGACTTTTCCAGTGGTCCCTACATCCTGGTGCTGTACCAACGCGGGTGGCCGGTGGCTACGGGGAAACTGGTTGTTCAACACTAAAAAATAAAATCATGCAACGCCAACAATTGCTCTTTCTATTCATCACGTTTCACTTTTTCGGACATGCTGTCGCGCAGATACCAGAATTCGCTCCGTTGGGTGCGCGGTGGACCTACAGCCAGACGGACTATGCGCCCGCCCCCTATTTTGCAGAATATCCCCGGGTTATTGAGGTTGTTGCCAAAGAAATGTACCAGGGCAAGCTGTGCAGCAAACTCATTGGCGTAGACTCTACAACTGCTCCCATACCCTTGTATCTTTACCAACAACACGATTCGGTGTGGTATTACAGCGATCGTTCAGCGCAATTTGAATTGCTGTACGATTTTGGAGCCGAGGCGGGGGAGTCATGGGTCATCAAAGGGCTTTATGCGTTCGATGATTTTGACAGCCTTGGGGTCGCCGTAGACTCTATATCATACCTTATTGTTCAAAACGACACGTTCAGGGTCATGCACATTAGACCGATACCAGCACCCGATCCGCCACACATAGCCTACGGCTGGGGTACTGAAATTGTATCTCACATCGGAAATACGCTGTTTTTGACTCCTTTCTACAGTATTTTCCATCTGGGTGTCCATGAAATTCGTTGTTATGAAGACGACAGCCTGTCGGTGCAATTCGTGCCGTTTCCCTGCGACACCATCCGGGATATTCGGGAGATCATATCCATCAGCGAGGTACCAGACAAGCGCGCAATATCGGTTGCACCCAATCCATTCAACAACGAAGTTGCTTTTGACATGACGGTGCTTGATGCCTCAACCGACTACCTGCTTATGGTCACGGACTTGTATGGCCGTGTGGTGTATACCGCACAAACGCAGGGTGGGAAGGGCTATGTCTGGAACGCAGCCAACATTGCCAACGGGCCGTATGTATACCAAATACGATCGGATGATGCCATCCTGTACAGCGGAAAATTGTTGAAAGTAAGCCGATAAACCACACAAAATCAACGAATTTTCCCCAATGCCTGTGCACTTCATTGTGAATGGGCTTTTTTTATTTGTGCAAACATACATCGTGCTGCCCGCTGCAAAGGGGGAGATGTTTGGGTAGCTTGTTCGGCTGGGAAAAATAGCTTATTTTTGCGTTATGGTACAGACGCTAAACGATCTCGACACCAACAAAAAATATACCTACGCCGACTACCTGACGTGGCAGTTTGACGAATATGTGGAGTTGATCAAAGGAAAAATTTACCCCATGTCGCCTGCGCCTTCCCGCCGGCATCAACTGATGTTGGGTAAATTGTTCCACCTCGTCACTTCCTATTTTGACAATAAAGACTGCGACGTTTACTTCGCTCCATTCGACGTTCGCCTGTTGGACCGCAAAAAATCCGCCAAGGCCAACAAAGACATCCTTACCGTGGTACAACCCGACCTTTGTGTAATATGCGACAAAAGCAAACTGGACGACGCCGGTTGTCTCGGCTCGCCGGATTGGATCGTTGAGATTCTGTCGCCGGGCACGCGCCGCAAAGACCGCAAGGAGAAGCTTCAGTTGTACGAAGAAAACGGCGTTCGGGAATACTGGATCGTTTCGCCGGAGGATTTCAGCGTGACGGTGTACGATCTGGTGGACGAGCAGTATGCCATCCGGAATGTATTCACAGAAGAAGATACCGTGCCGGTGAGGATTTTTCCGGGGTTGTCAGTAGAGATGGGGTTAGTATTTGCGGAATAGCCGCTTGGACTCATTCTAAGGATTAATGTTTGGGCAAAGCCCAAAGGATAGTACACACGAGGCGCAGCCTCGCGCAAGCACGCGCATGGGCTTTTTTGTATCTAATACAGGCATATCCCCTTCAAAGCCGTCAAATCGCCATATATTTGCATCCCTCAACTCCTCAACTCATCCCCTCCTCAACTCCTCAACTCAAAATAAACACATGGCAGAAGAAAAGCAGCCGCAAATGCCGGCCCTGAACATTGAAATTTCAGAAGAAACCGCCGAGGGCATTTACTCCAACCTCGCCATCATTTCGCATTCCAATGCCGAATTTGTGGTGGATTTCATCCGCATGATGCCCAATGTGCCCAAAGCCAAGGTAAAGGCGCGCATTGTGCTCACGCCGCAACACGCCAAAAGACTGTTGCACGCATTGCGCGACAACATCAATAAGTTTGAAATGCAGTTCGGCGCCATAGACGAGCCGGAGCAGCACCAGTACCCGCCCATGAACTTCAACACCCCGCCAGCACAGGCATAGCCGTTTTACAAGGGCAATTGCCCGGGGGTTTCGTCTTCTTTGGGCTGTTCTTCTTCTTGCAAGGGTGGGGCCGAAGCTTCCGAAATGCTCAGGCGCTTGCGTTCTTTGCGCGCGCGTTCTTCGGCTTCAATTTTGTCGTACGCTTTAATGATGTCCTTCACCAGGCGGTGGCGTACCACGTCTTCCGTCGAAAGGGTCATGATGACAATGCCTTCTACCCCGTCGAGGATGTCCATCGACTGGCGCAGACCAGATTTTTGGTGGCCTGGAAGGTCAATCTGGCTCAAGTCGCCGGTAATGATGCACTTTGCGCTTGGGCCCAAACGGGTAAGGAACATTTTCAGCTGCAACGGCGTGGCGTTTTGCGCTTCGTCGAGGATGATGAAGGCGTGGTCAAGCGTTCGGCCGCGCATGTAAGCCAGGGGCGCAATTTCGATGACGCGGTTTTCCATGAAAAAATTGAGCTTGTCCATGGGCAACATGTCATCAAGCGCGTCGTACAAAGGGCGGAGGTAGGGGTCAACCTTGTCTTTCAGGTCGCCCGGCAAAAAACCAAGGCTTTCACCGGCTTCCACAGCAGGCCGGGTGAGCACAATTTTTTTGACCAATTTGTTTTTCAGCGCCCGCACGGCGATGGCTACTGCGGTGTACGTTTTACCCGTACCGGCAGGGCCGATGGCAAAAATGATGTCGTTTGTTTCACTCACTTCCACCAGGCGCTTTTGGTTGCGCGTTTTGGCCTTGATCGGGCGCCCTTCCCGGCCGTACAAAATCGTGTTGTCGCCGTTTGTGCCATTCACCGGAATGCGTACTTCAAACGGGTTTTCGCCGCCCAGAATGTCCACCACCGTTTGCAATGGCAGCTCTCGATGTTCGCGCAGAAAGCGGACCATCATTTCAAATTTGGCTTTGGCGGCCTGGGCAGCCTTTTTTTCGCCGGCTATTTTAAGGCTGTTGCCCCTCGCCGTGATGGTGGCGTCCGGAAATGTTTTGCGCAGGTAATTGAGTTTTGCGTTGTTTTCACCAAGCAACTCCACCAAATCTACGCCATCGACAGTCAGAATAATTTCGCTCAAACGATTGTTGCGTTATTAAGTATGGCCTCGGAAAAAATCATGCATAAGGGGCTGTTTATGAAGGATTTATGTACATGATTTTTTCGTGCCGTGAATGAATGGTATTGCCCCGCTTTCTCCCTCAAAGGAACGCCTTCTGCGTGAAGATTCCAACACCCAAACGATAAAATAGGTTCCCAAATTTCCTTTTGGTGCGGTTTAAGCAGCGTTTGTACCTTTGTAGTTTATTTTCTCCAAATCACCGGCTTCTGAAAATGACCATCGTTACCCTGACCACCGATTTTGGCACCCAGGATTATTACACCGGCGCACTCAAGGGCGCTTTGTTGCGCCGCCATCCGGCCATGCAGTTGGTGGATTTGACCCACTCCATCGCGCCGTATAACATTGTACAGGCGTCTTATTTGGTAGGCAATGCGCATCAGGAGTTTCCAGAAGGCAGCATACACCTGATCGGGGTCAACTGTGTGTACGACGATGGATTTCGTTTCGTGGCTGGTCGGCGTAACGGGCATTATTTTCTGGCGCCCGATAATGGGGTGTTGACGCTGATTTTTG
>JBMOHO010000160.1:0-8733 GCA_049317805.1 Saprospiraceae bacterium | reverse complement strand
TGGTCGCCCCACCCAACGTGGTCGCCCCACCCAACGTGGCCCCCGATACCCCCACCCCCTCCCAACACCCCGGATCCAACACCCGATCCCGCACGTCCACGGGTGCCTCCATCCATTCAAACAGGTTGCGGTACAGGTTTACATATCCTGAATCGAGCAGGTCGGGCTCCAACGCCCAAAGGCCCTGGTGATCAAACGGCTTCAGGTTTGATTGTCGAAACCGAAGGGATACCCGGACGCTGTCTCGTTCAAGCGACACAATGTTGCACTTAATCACCTGATGCGCCAGCACCGTGTCTTCCCGGGTTTCCGCGGGATATAAAACGGCAATGTCGCCTACCCTGAAATTGGCCAGTGGGTTAGAGGCTACCGTTTTGCGGAACACAAGCAGGGGATCGGCGGCATCGGCATGGTTTTCGATCAGTTCCAGTCCGGCCAGGATGCTGAAAGTGAGTTCTTTTTCAGCGCCAGGCATGCGCCACAAAGCCGCGTGTCCGAGTATTTGATCGTTGCCCTCGACGCCACATTTGGCCAACCAGTGTTCACGGGCAATAAACCCGGCAAAAGCCCCTACATATTTTCGTTCAAACGGACGCAAAGCCCGGTAGGCCGTTTCGAAACGGCCCATATCGCGTTCCAGAAAACCTTTTCCGGCAAAAGGGGCGCTCCGCAAACGTTCAAAAAGCGATACCACATCGGTGCCCGGGACAATGCTGGCCAACAAGCGTTCTACCGCCAATACCTGGTTGCGCACCTGTAAAGCTTCCCATTGTTCAGCCTCCACGGTAGGGGCAAAACGCAACGGTTGTTCATCGGCACCGGAGTACAGGATGTATTTAGCCGGATGAAGGGCGTTGCCGTATACAGACCGCGCCAGCAGGTCGTACAGCAAGGTTTGTGTAAAATGGCTCCTGGCGATGCCGTAACTGTTGGCCCGGAAGGGCTGTCCACTTTTGAGTTCGACAATGGCCGCCTGGTTTTTTTCGCGGTAAAACAAATCGAGCCGACCCTGCAATCCGTAGCGGGCGCTGTAAAATGAAGGTTCCACCACCGCCGAGGCGGCTTCAATGCCCTGGCGCGCAAAACCGCCGGCCGCCATTTGCCGAAGGCAGTGGTAGTGTTTGCGGGCTTTGATGGCCAGCGCACGCACCTCGGCGTCGGGCATGGGCGCATACACGAAAGGGTACAGGGCAAATGTTTCTCTAAACAGTGCTGCGAAATCGGCCTCTGGTTCATGCAGCAACCGATCCAGAAAATGGTTGGCTATGTTGCCAAGCAAAATGGCGGGGGTAGCATCGTATGGCAAAAACTTTTTTACGGCATGGTACAACGGCTCCGCGCCATAATCTTTAAAACATTCAGATACGGCAGACACGTCCACGAGGTAGTCTGGCTCGATGATGATGCCCCTGGGCCGACAAGTGTGGGCGTCGTCGAAATCCACGTCGAGTAGCTGAAGGGTTACCGGGAAACCGAACGCTTTTCGAATGGCCTGAATGGTGGGCATAAAATTGTCATTTCGGTCGGGCAGGCCGTAACGGACCCGCAGGCGCAAGGTTGGCACCTCTTCCGTGTACGCCAGCAGGTACTGTTCGTTCTCCTCGTCGGCTACCGCCACTACGCGCAGGCCCGGCAGGTTGCCTGGGTTGTCAGCAGCAGGTTGTCTGTGGTTGCGAGGCGGAAAAAGCGCCGATAATGCTGCGGGAGGGCCAACTTCGGAGAGGGCGTGTATCAACCCGGCAAGCGCCTGCAAACCGGCTTTCCAGTCCACCGCGCCCGACGCAGCGCCCTGGCGGGTGCGTTGCACCGTTCGGCGAAAATATTGGAGATTGCTGAGGACTTCCGGCGAAAGCTGACGCGCATGACCAACATAACTGATGCGGGCAAACAAGGTGCTAAAGGCAATTTGTTCTTGTTTGGTGAGTTCGGCGAAGCATTTTTCGAGGAGCAGGCCGAGCGACAGCACCTTTTCCCGATCAGTCCAGGTGTTGTGTACAGCGGTTTTTTCCAGCTCCCGGTACAGCAGTCGTGCCCACTCGGCGTCCATAGATGGCGTGTTAAACGGGCAGGGTTAGCGGGCCCATATGTTGTATTTCAGGATGCAAAAAATGGCTCGAAAGCCGTCTTTCCAACCGATTTTTTTGCCCTCTTCATAGCTGCGGCCGTAATAAGAAATACCAACTTCATAAATGCGCACATTGGGGATGCGGCTCATTTTGGCCGTCACTTCAGGCTCAAATCCGAATCGTTTTTCTTTTAATGCCAAACCCTTTAGCAACTCGGCCCGGAACATCTTGTAGCAGGTTTCCATGTCGGTCAAGTTCAGGTTGGTGAATACATTAGACAGCGTGGTCAGGAATTTGTTGCCGATGCTGTGCCAGAAAAACAGAATACGGTGTGGTCGGCCACCCATGAAGCGCGAGCCATACACCACGTCGGCAAATCCCTCCAGCAAAGGGCGAAGCAAGATGTTGTACTCCTGTGGGTCGTATTCGAGGTCGGCGTCTTGAACAATGATGAAGCGGCCGGTGGCGTATTGGATGCCCGTATGCAGGGCGGCACCTTTGCCCCGGTTGACCTCGTGCTTGAGGTAGCGGATGTGCATATCCGGGTTGGCATTCATATAGCGTTGAATGGCGCCTTCCGTGTCGTCTTTAGAACAATCATTGGTGATGATGATCTCCTTTTGCAAGTTGCCCACCAGTTGCACCGCCTTTATTTTGTCCAAAATACGATGAATGGTGCGCTCTTCATTGTAGGCAGGTACAACAATCGACAGGGTATCGTTCATTCGAAACAGATTTTTGATGGCATTTGAGGTTAAAAAGGCCTGCAAAAGTACGTTTTTGGCTCGATTTTTTATACAATTGAACAGACAGCGAAAAAACGCTTAAATTTTAACAAAAGAATATTCGGAAAATGAAACTCTTTTTTAAAATAAACCGTTATTTTTGTAGAGAACAAAACGAAATCTGACCAAAAATTTTAACCCTAATCATTATGCAAACATCTTTTTCCACCATTAAGCGGCTCTGGCACAAGTCTCCCCGGATGCTTTTTGCATACTTATACCGCAAAGTTACCCGTAAAGCGCACCAGATGCTTCCAAAGGACGAATGGAACGGGAATTGGCTGGGCGAGGAAATGCGCCCGTTCAACAGCATGCGCTCTACGCAGAAATAACTGTTTGTTCGGGGGTATTCATGAACCCCTTTGCCGCTTTTCCTGTTGCAAGCATGTTCATATTGTTATGCCATGCCGTATCGATTCATTTTATTTTTTTCGCTGATCATCTTTTCAGGAGCCTGCAAAGAAGGCCCCGCTACACCCGGAGCCCCCGCTACGGCACGTGTTTCTTATAATACAACGGTGGAGGGCTATATTGTAAAGCCGCTTTCGTTGAGCGACAAGGTGACTGTCAGCGGCACTTTAGTACCTGCCGAAGAAACGGAGTTGCACGCAGAAGCTACAGGCCGCGTGGTGCGCATCAACCTGCCTGAAGGCAAAATGGTGCGCAAAGGGGATTTGTTGCTCAAAATTTTTGACGAAGACCTCAAAGCGCGGCTTAGCCAGCTGGAAACCCAGTTGAAGCAGGCCGAAATCACCGAGCAACGCCTTGGCGATCTCCTTAAGGTGCGCGGCATCAGCCAGCAGGAATACGACCTGGCCTCGCTGCAAGCCAAAAACCTGCGCACAGAAATGGATCTGGTGCGCATAGATGTGACCAAAACCGAGCTCCGCGCGCCCTACGACGGCCTCATCGGCTTACGGCGCATCAGTCCAGGCGCTTATGTGACTCCGGCAACCCCCATCGTGACCATCCGGGCCGCTTCAGCCCTTAAGCTCGACTTCTCCGTGCCGGAAAAATACAGCGCGGGCATTCGTACGGGACAACAGGTGGTGTTTAACGTACAAGGCAGCCCCAAAGAGCACCGCGCGGTGGTGCAGGCTTCGGAGCAACGCATCAATGAAGACTCCCGGAACTTGCTGGTGCGCGCGTTGGTACAAGGCTCGTCGCAAGACCTGCTGCCAGGCGCATTCGCTGAAGTGGATCTGGTGCTTGATCAGAAAAACAACGCCCTGCTGATACCCAGCCAAGCCATCATTCCGCAAGCCCGCGACAAAAAAGTGATTGTTTGCCGCAACGGAAAAGCTACTTTTGCCACTGTCAAAACCGGCGTTCGACAGGCTGACCTGGTCGAAATTGTCGATGGCCTGCAAATCGGTGACACCATAGCCATTACCGGCGTCCTTTTTTTGCGGCCCGACGGTGCCATGGTGTTTTCTAAAGTAGAATGAGTGCTCATGAAAATCATGCTCTTTGCCATTCCGGTGTTTTTTTTGCTCATCGGAATTGAACTGTTGATCGAACGGCTCAAACGCACACACCTGTATCGTTTCAACGATGCGGTGACCAACATCAATTGCGGCGTACAGCAGCAGGTGGTGGGTGTTTTGTTCAAAACAGTCTTGTTTGCAAGCTATATCTGGGCTTACGAGTATCGGTTGTGGACCATTCCGGAAAACTGGTGGTCTTTTGTACTGGTGTTTATCGGCGCTGATTTTTTTTACTACTGGTTCCACCGTTCGACGCACGAGATCAGCGTGTTGTGGGGCACGCACATTGTGCACCACCAAAGCGAAGAGTACAACCTGAGCGTAGCGCTCCGCCAGTCGGCCTTGCAAGCGTTTGCGTCCAACTTTTTTTACCTGCCGCTGGCGTTTGCCGGATTCAGCCCGGCCTCTTTTTTGGTCATGCAAACGTTTCAGACCTTGTACCAGTTTTGGATACACACCCGGTTGGTGGGCAAACTGCATCCGGCGTTCGAATACGTGTTCAACACGCCCTCGCACCACCGCGTTCACCACGGTGTCAATCCGTTGTACATCGATAAAAATCACGGGGGCACTTTAATTGTGTTTGACCGCTGGTTCGGCACCTTTCAGGAAGAACTCGAAGAGCCGGTGTACGGGGTAACGGTGCCGCTCAACAGTTTTAACCCGGTATGGGCGCAGGTAGACTATTACGTGTGGCTAGGCAAACAACTGCGGGAGGCGTCCACCTGGCGCGATCGCTGGAGCATGTTGTTCCAAAAGCCCGGCTGGCTTCCGGAAAGCCTCGGTGGTACCATTCAGGCCAGGCCGGTTTCGCCGGAGGCTTTTCAGAAATACGACGTGCGGGTCACCCCTTTCGTCAATTATTACGTGCTTGTGCAGTTTGTGGTACTCATAGGTGCCACCTTCCTGTTTCTGAGCGCCGCTGCCGAAAACCCGGGCCTGAACACCCAAAACCTGCTCCTGACTGGCTGGATCATCTGGACAACCGGGAGTTTGGGTGGTGTGTTAGAAGGTCGTCGATGGGCCTGGTGGTCAGAATTGTTGCGCCTCGGTGCCGTGGCTGCTGCGGGCATGACATTCCTGATCTGGTAGTTTCAGTGCGTTTTCCGCAATAAATAATGCACCACCTCGTGCTGTTGGCCCAAGCGCACCAGCCCGCGAATGTACGCGCCGATGTCTTCGGGGAAATACCAGTCGTCCTCCCCAAATCCATGCTGAATGCGGGCGCGGGTTTTCATGGGGCCAAGGATGAGTTCGTACACCTGAATGCCTGTTTTGTCTACTTCGCGGGCCAGTGTCTGGATGAGTGACTTTTGGGCTGCGGCGGTCATGGCTACGGGGCCCGCCATGGGCAGTGGCTCGTCGGCGCTATAACCATTGATGTGAAAATAGTAGCTTTCTTTCGGATGCAGCAGGGGAACCAGCGTTTTGATGGCCAGGAAATGGCTGGTCAGGTTGTCGTGCAGGATGCGTTCCCAATCGGCCACCGGATAGCTGTACAAAGGGTATCCCTGATGCCAACCCCCGAGTGAAGCCACGGCGATGTCAATGTGTTTGTACGTCTGGTGCAGGAATTGCCCCAGTTCCAGGGCACTTTTCTCGTTGTCGACGGTTCCGAGGCGTACCACCATATTTTGGGCCAGTTCCGGGCCGACGTATGCCTGAAGTCTTTCGATTTTGTACGCTGAGCGGGTGGGGACCACCACAGTAGCGCCTCCTTCCAAAAGGGCTTTTACAATGCCTTCCCCGACACCCCCGGTGCCCCCAAGTACTACGGCGGTTTTTCCAACCAGTGTATCCATTTGTTTATTTGACGGTTTTTTTAACAGGCGATTGCATGACATAAAAACCACTCATTGGTAAAATCGTTCACGTTTGTAAAATACACCGAATAAACTTGACCTTTGGTCTGAATAGAATAGTAGACAACTAACAAGTAATGTTGACTCCCACAGAAGTTCATGCCCTCGCCGAAGCGTTCCAAGATGAAGCCGTATCCATCCGCCGGCACCTGCACATGCACCCCGAATTGTCATTTGAGGAGCACAACACTGCATCGTTTATTGCTGAAACCCTGCGTGGCTGGGGCATTGCACACCAGACCGGGATAGCAGGCACGGGTATTGTGGCACTGTTGCATGGTCATACACCGGAAGGCCGTACGGTAGCCTTGCGTGCCGATATGGATGCCCTGCCCATCCAGGAGAAAAACAATGTGCCTTATTGCAGCCAAAATCCGGGGGTGATGCACGCCTGTGGGCACGATGTACATACCACCTGCCTGCTTACGGCCCTGCGCATCCTGCACGCTTTGCGCGACCAATGGCATGGCACGGTCAAAGCCCTGTTTCAGCCGGGTGAGGAAAAACTGCCTGGCGGAGCAAGCCTGATGATCGCTGCCGGCGCGCTGGACAATCCGCGTCCGGAGGCCATGTTTGGCCAGCACGTACACCCGCCTTTACGGGCCGGACAGGTTGGTTTCCGCGAGGGCATGTTCATGGCTTCGTCTGACGAAATTTACCTCACGGTGCATGGCCGAGGAGGCCATGGTGCGTTGCCTCAGGATACAATAGACCCGGTGGCCATAGCCGCTCAACTGCTCACGGCACTCCAACAGTTGGTGAGCAGGCAGGCCAATCCGGCTACACCCAGTGTATTGACCTTCGGCAAAATATATTCCGACGGCGGTGCCACCAACGTGATACCCAATGCGGTTCACCTTGAAGGCACCTTCCGCACCCACGACGAAGCCTGGCGAAAAGAGGCCCTGCAGCGCCTGCGCGTGCTGGCCGAATCGGTATGCCAGGGTATGGGGGCCCATTGTACCGTGCGCATCGTGTCGGGCTATCCGGCCTTATACAACCACGAAGTGCTTACGCGCAAAGCACGGACGGCGGCACAGGCGTATTTGGGCGCAGAAAATGTGGTGGAATTGCCCATTCGAATGACTTCGGAAGATTTTGCCTACTACACCCATGTCGTACCGGCCTGTTTTTATCGCCTGGGCACCGGTAACCCGGAAAAAGGCATCAGCTCGCCTGTGCACACCGATGCGTTTGACGTGGATGAAACGGCATTGGCTACGGGTGGCGGGTTAATGGCGTGGTTGGCAATGACTGAATTGTCGATACCTTAACTCAAGAGTAAGGCCATGTCTTCCCGGCTTAGGCTTGGCGATTCCGATGCTCCATCAAACAACGCTTGCCCAAGGGCTTTTTTGCGGTTTTGAAGCAGCACAATTTTTTCCTCAATGCTCTCGCGGCTGATGAAGCGCAGGGCCGTCACTGGCCGCGTCTGCCCGATGCGGTGCGCCCTGGCGATGGCCTGGCTCTCGGCTGCGGGATTCCACCAGGGGTCGAGCACAAAGACATAATCGGCTGCGGTAAGGTTGAGGCCTACCCCTCCGGCTTTGACGGTGATGAAAAAAGCCTGCACTGTGCGGTCTTCCTGAAAACGCTTGACCTCAATGGCCCTTTCCGCAGTCGGGGTGTCGCCGGTCAGCCAGGCAAAAGGATATCCAGCCTGTTCAAATGCGGCCCTAAACAGGCGCAAGTGTTTTTCAAAACTGCTGAAAAACAGCACTTTGTGTTGCGCTTTTCGCACCACTTCCCATTGCGACCACACATCGTTGAATTTTCCACTTTCGCCGTCATACGTGTCGTCTGTGAGTACCGGATGGTTGGCCAATTGGCGCAAACGCATAAGGGCCTGCAGGGCCTGCATCCGGGTTTTGGGATCGTCAAACAGCGACAAAATTTCGTTTCGAGCGGCAGACTTAATTTTTTCATACCTTTTATGCTGCTCTGGCGCCATTTCGGTGTAAAAAATGTGCTCACCAAGTGGCGGCAAATCCGGAGCAACCTCCTCCTTGGTGCGGCGCAGAAAAAAAGGCTGCACCCGCTCAAACAGGCGACGACGAGCGCCCTCATCCTGCTTTTTTTCTATCGGCACCTGAAACTGCTCCCGGAATTCGGCGTATGAACCCAGGGTATCCGGATTGATGAATTCCATCTGCGTCCACAGGTCGGCCAAGGAGTTTTCGATTGGAGTGCCCGACAGCGATATTTTGAATCCGCCTTGCAGACCCCGCACTACTTTGGATATTTCGGAGCTGCGGTTTTTGATGTATTGGCTTTCATCGAGCACCATCACCCGCCAACGCACGTCGCCTAACAAGGCCAGGTCTTGGCGGGCCGTGTGGTATGTGGTGAGCACCACATCGTGCGACGCCATGGCCCGGGCATCTTTGAGGCGTTTGGGGCCCACATGCAAGTACGTGAACAGGGATGGCGCAAAACGATGCAATTCCTGTTGCCAGTTGAATACAAGAGATGCGGGTAAAATGATGAGGGCATTGAGCAGCCATGGGATGGTGCAACCAATATTCAAAGCACC
>JBMOHO010000159.1:0-8803 GCA_049317805.1 Saprospiraceae bacterium | reverse complement strand
AAAAGGTTTGGCGCTTCGCCTACAATGATTCTACTTTGCGGCCCATTAGCCATACAAGCTTCCGCCCCGCCAAATAGACAACCGAAAACAATCAATCGTTGCATACCCACTTGAATCTTAACAATTGTTCTATGGTACGTTCTCTACTACTCACCTGTGTGTTGATCTTCAGTGCCGGTGTTGCCATTGCTCAACAAGCTGTTCTTACGGGCAAAGTCACAGACACGAACAGCGATGAAGCGCTGATCGGAGCCACTGTGAAAGTGCTTAAAGGAACCGACTTTGTTCGGGGCACGGTCACCGACACAGAAGGTAATTACCGCATCAGCCTTGACCCAGGTCAATACACTGTGGAAATTTCCTACACCGGTTACGCAAAATCGGTCATCACAGATGTACGCGTGGCCGCCGCGCAAAACAACTTTCTCGACGCGCCCTTGTCCAGCTCTTCCATCATCGATGAAATCGTGGTGACAGGTTACAAAGTCCCGCTTATTGAGCAGGACAAAACCTCTGGCGGCCAAACGCTTACTTCGGATCAGATTATGAACCTGCCTACCCGAAGCGTAAACGCGGTGGTGGCCACCACAGCAGGTACTTCATCCATTGACGGCGGTGGCGTCAACATTAAAGGTTCACGCGACAACGCCACGAACTATTACATCGACGGTATCCGCGTAGCAGGCAATGCGCCGCCTATTCAGGATATTGAGCAACTCCAGGTCATCACGTCTGGTCTTGGTGCCGAATATGGCGACGTGACCGGTGGCGTCATCTCCCTCATTACCAAAGGTCCGGCAAGCGAGTACCACGGTGCGGTGGAAGTGGAATCTTCTTACGGACTCGATCCGTACGGCTGGTTCCTAGCCAACGCCAACTTGAGCGGCCCCATCCTCAAGCGCACCAATGCAAATGGCGCCAAAGAAACCGTGTTGGGTTTCCGCCTCTCCGGCCAGTTTCAGCACCAGAAAGACGACGATCCGCCTGCATTGCCCCGTTATTATGTGCGCGATGATGTGCGCGCCAACCTGGAGGCCAACCCGCTGGCGCAAACATCAGCCGGAAGTTTGTTTTCCAGGGCAGAAACATACACCGACGACAGCATCAAAACGTACAACTACAACCGTTTTGAAACAAGTTATGCCGTTGACCTGACAGGTAAGCTAGACTACCGCATTACACAGAACATTGATTTCAGTGTGACCGGCACATACCGCAAATCTGAAAACCGTTTTAACCCCCGTCGCTGGCAGGTGTTGAACGCACACAACAACCCTTATTCTTACGACAACCGTTACCGGGGTCTTTTCCGCTTCCGCCACCGCCTGGGCAACAACACGCCAAACGAAAACGGCGCTTCCCAATCGGCTGTCAGCAACGTAAACTATCAGATTCAATTGGGTCTGGAACGCGGTGAAAGGACGCTGGAAGACCACCGCCATAAAGATCGTATTTTCGACTATGGCTACATCGGCGGCTTCGAGTTTGATTATGTGCCCTTCTTGAGGTTTAACCCTGATATTGGCGGGTTTCAACACATCGATTATTCTGAGGATTACACTGGATTTACGCCAGGATACACCAATGCCAGCGGACAACAATATGTGCCCAATCCTGTACTGGTCAACTACAACAATTTTGTAAATACCAGTGGCGACCAACCGGTTACGCCTGACTTTGTGGCGCAGAATGGTTTGATCGACGGGTCGTACACCAGCATTTGGGGCGATATGCACGACAATGTTGGGTTGGTGTACAACAACAACTCCAAGGCTCAATCGGACATCGTAACCATCCTGGCTTCCAGTGGTTTCGACCTCAAATTAGGCAAAACAGGCATCCACAGTATCCAGTTCGGCATCATGAACGAACAGCGTACCCAGCGTTTTTGGCAGATTGCGCCAAGCGGCCTTTGGGTATTGATGGATCAATTAGACAACAGCCACTTCAACGGCCTGGACACCAATTCGGTGCTGCGCGATACCATCATCGAGTACCAACCCAATCCAGGTTCCCCATTGACGCTGTTTGACACGGCTTCCATTTACAATGTCCAATATCTGGATCAGCCAGACGGTAAGTTTTACAGGGAAATCCGGAAGTCTTTGGGCCTTTCGCTCAACGAGTACGTGAATGCCAAAGAATTAACGCCTGATCAGGTGCGTTTGGACATGTTCTCCGCACGGGAATTGAATGACCGCTTTTTGCTGAACTATTACGGCTATGATTACCTGGGCAACAAGCTTGCCGAGGGGGTCACGTTTAACGATTTCTTTACCAGCAGAGACGCCGACGGGGTGCGCACCTTCCCGGTTGCGCCCTTGCAGCCCCTGTACCAGGCAGCTTATGTGAAGGACAAATTTACCTTCAATAAAATGATCTTCAGCCTTGGTTTGCGCGTTGAGCGTTTTGACTTGAACTCCAAAGTGCTGAAAGATCCTTACTCGTTGTACGACATCATGTCTGCCGATGAATATTTCGCAACGGTGCCCTCGGCAGGAAAACGGCCCGAAAACGTCGGTGACGACTTTAAGGTGTATACAGAAGGCCCAAGCGACCTGGCACCCAAAGCGTTCAGGAAGGGCGATGTGTGGTACGATAAAGATGGTACTGAGGTCAACGATCCGACCACCATCTTCGGTACCGGCGGTTTGGCAAATGCCCTGATCCGGGACACCATCGTCGGTGATGAAATTTTTGACACCCGATACGATCCGAACACGTCATTTGAAGATTACACACCACAGGTAAACTGGCTTCCGCGTCTGGCGTTTTCCTTCCCGATTTCGGAAGAAGCCAACTTCTTTGCGCACTACGACGTACTGGTGCAGCGCCCGCCTGACGGCTGGCAGGTGACTGCACTGGATTATGCTTATTTCTACTCGCCCGGCCGTTTTGGCGGAAACCCATACCCGAATGGAAACCTGCGTCCGGAACGTGTGGTGGACTACGAGGTTGGTTTCCAGCAGTTATTGTCTCAGAACTCTGCCATCAAGTTTTCGGCATACTACCGCGAATTGCGCGACATGATCCAGGAGCGCACCTACCTGTTTGTGCCGGTTATTTCCAACTACCAAACGTATGGCAACATCGACTTTGGTACGGTTAAAGGTTTTACGGTGCAATATGACTTGCGCCGCGTGAAAAACGTGGAGTTCCGCTTGGCGTATACCTTGCAGTTTGCTGATGGCACTGGTTCGGATGCCAATTCGAGCAACGGCTTGACGCAACGCGGCAACATTCGGACCTTGTACCCATTGAATTTTGACGAGCGCCACAACATTCAGGCCATCATAGATTATCGTTATGGTTCCGGCAAATTTTACAATGGCCCTCGTGTGTTTGGCGCAGATATCCTTTCGAATTTCGGCATCAACATTCAAACCAGCGCCGTTTCTGGCCGTCCGTTTACGTCTACTATTCGCGCTGATCGTTTTGGCGGACTGGGCAAAACCAGCTCCATCAACGGAAGCCGCAAGCCGTGGCGTTTGAATGTGGACTTGCGCGTGGAAAAAACATTTGTTTTGACGGCTCCGGGCAAAAAACAACTGAACATGACGATCTACTTCCGTGTTCAAAACCTGTTGGATGCGCGCAACGTCATCAACGTGTATTCTTACACTGGTTCTCCTACCGACGACGGCTTCCTGGCATCGCCACAAGGCCAAACCGCACTTTTGATGTTGGCTCAGGAAGGAAGGAACATTCCGGCTTACACAGACGCATATTCCTGGCGCCTGCTGGATCCGAACAACTTCACGCAACCGCGCCGTTTGTTCCTCGGTGCCACGTTTGATTTCTAAACATTGAACACATAAATACAACATGAACAAACCGGTTTTTTGGTTTTCCTTTTAACATCGGTTTTTAAAACACTCCATCATGCGTATTTCAAAACTCCTGTTTGTTGCGCTGCTAACATGCTTAGCTGCAGGGGCATTCGCTCACATACCGCCCCATGCGCGCCAGGGTGCCAGTGCGGCCACCAAAAAGGCCACCTATCGGGACGTATGCTCCAACTCCGAGTCTGCTATCGACCAGGAAATCAATAACGTGCGCGCCCGATTATTGGGTGGCGGCGACTGTTGGTGGAACTTCCAGGCTGGCCGGTACGTCGTGCCCAAAGTAGACCCAGGCAGCGGCCAGCAAGAAGTTTCTTCCATCTTTGCCGGATCCGTCTGGCTGGGCGGCATTGACCCAGGCGGCAGTCTGAAACTGGCTTGCCAGGATTATCGCAACGGCTCAAACAATGACTTTTGGCCTGGTCCACTCAACCTGTTTACCGGTACCACGGAATCTTTTCAATGTTCCAACTGGGACCGCCACTTCCGGGTGACGGGCGATGAGATTCGTCAGCACCTTGCCAATATTGCTGCCGGCAATCTGGACGAATCCATCATACCTCGGGGTGTGAAGGGATGGCCAGGAAGGGGCAACAAATTTTTCTATGATGTTTGGGGCTTCGATCTGCCAACCACCCCTCAGGGTCTTGCAGGTTTTTACGATGCAGGTCCGGAGTTCAACGGCATCTACAATCCGCTCGAAGGCGATTTTCCCATTATTGAAATCCGGGGTTGTGATCAACCGACTTTTCCGGATGAGATGATTTTCTGGATTTACAACGACCAGGGGGGAGGGCAGCCACACGTCAATACGCTTGGCTCTCCTATTCAAATGGAAGTGCAGGTTCAGGCGTTTGGATACAAAACCAACGACGAGTTGAACGACATGACGTTCCAGCGCTACAAGCTCATCAACAGGGCGCCGGAAAGCATTGACTCCATGTTTTTTGCCATGTGGACTGACCCGGATCTTGGTTGCTCTGACGACGACTACATTGGTTGTGATACCTCTCGCAGTTTGATGTATGTGTACAACCAGGATGCCGCCGACGGCAACCCGGGTTGCACCTGCGCCAGCGGTGGCGGCTCTACCACGTATTGTGAAGATATTCCGATCCTTGGTATAGACTATTTCCGTGGACCTTTGGATACATCCTACACCATTATTGAGACCATCCAGGGTCCAAATGGCCCCATTACCATAGCACGCGATACCTTTATTGAAATCGGGATGTCGGCCTTTACTTATTTCAACAGGCCAGGCGACGGCATAAACCCGGCTACAACCGACCCAACTGCGCCGGAGGAGTTTTACAACTACCTGACAGGCAGCTGGCGCGACGGCACGCCGTTTACTTTCGGCGGTTCGGGCTATAACCCAAATGATCCCAATGCAATACCTGAAAATTACGCCTTTACGGATGCGCCCAATGATCCGACTGGCTGGTCTATGTGCTCAGAAGGACTTCAGTTCGGCGACCGCCGTACCATTCAGGCTTCAGGACCATTGCTCCTGGATCCGGGCGAGGTAAACGAGTTGATCATCGGGGTGCCATGGGTACCGAGCATTGACTATCCGTGCCCCGATCTGGAGCCACTGTTCCGTGCCGACCAATTGGCCCAGGGCCTTTTTGACAACTGTTTTGAATTGGTTGACGGTCCAGACGCGCCTTCTGTAAGCTGGATTGAATTGGACAAGCAGATCATTGCCGTACTGACCAACGATTCATCGTCTAACAACTATCAGGAAGCGTACAGCGAACGGGATATTCTTGCACCAGATTCGATTGATACCGACAAGGCGTCTTACCTCTTTGAAGGTTACATCGTGTATCAGGTGCTCAATTCCAACGTTTCTACGGCAGATTTTGACAACCCGTCCGTTTCGCGTTTGGCCGCTCAGGTGGACATCCGCAACGGCGTGAGCAAAATCTACAACTGGGTAGCCACAGCCAATCCTAATAACCCCGGCGAAGTAACATACTCGCCAGAATTGAAGGTACAGGGCAACGATGCCGGCATTAAGCATACGTTTAGCCTGACGGAGGATTTGTTTGCCACAAGCAACGACCGCAAGTTGATAAACCATAAGAAGTACTATTATGCTGTGGTGGCTTATGCGTACAACGACTACAAAACCTTTGACCCGTTGGTGCGTCCGGAATTGGGCCAGTTGAACAACTACTTGCTTGGTCGGCGCAACACCCAGATTTACACCGTCATTCCACGGCCCATTATCGACAAGGTACTCCAGTCGACCTATGGCGAGCAGCAGCAAATCACCCGACTCGAAGGTCAGGGTTCGGTTGCCGGTGTTTTCCTGGATTGGACCGACGAAACGTACGACAAGCTGTTTACGCCAAACTTCGACAGCATTCTGGTGTACAAGGTTGGACAAGGGCCCATTAAGGTCAACATTTTCAACCCGTTTGAGGTACGCAACGGCACGTATGAATTGCGCATTGTAGACGCCAACGTCAACGACAACAAGTTGGATAAAGACGCTCGATGGGAGTTGCGCCAGTTGCCCGCGGGCCCGGTCATCGCCTCGGAACGCACCATAGAGGCGCTCAACGAACAGATTGTTTCTGAATACGGTTTCTCTGTGGAGGTGGCCCAGCCGGATGAGCCGGGTGAACTGCCCGAACAAGGCAACGGTGCCGTTGGTGGCGAAGTTACGTTTGCCAACCCGGACAGCACCTGGCTGGTAGGCTTGACGGACGATTACGCTTTCGGCAACTTCTCGGCATTTTTCATGAACTTTATCCGCACGAACAATCCGCTTGACCCGGATAACCCGCTTGATCCGGATCAGCGCCTGAGCACCCTGGCCAACAACGGCTGGTTCTCACCGTATGTACTGGCTACGTGGAAATATATAGGTTTACCTGACAACGAGTTTATTGTGACGCCGGCCTGGACAGAAAACATCACCGGACAGCAAGGTGCCAACAACTCTGTGGTAGTAGGTGACAGCATTGCCGGACGCCGTGCGCGCCTGGCCAGGTTGAACAACGTTGACATTGTATTCACGAGCGATAAGAGCAAGTGGTCGCGCTGTGTAGTGGTAGAAACCGCTTCTTACTACTATTCCGGCAACGCATATCCGAAAGATCCGCTGCTGACCATCGAAAGCCCACCAGCACCGGGACGGAAACGCCTGAATTTCGACACGCGTTATGCCCTTCCTGTGGGTAAAGACGACTTAAACGGCGATGGTTTGCCGGATAGAGACAACTCGAAAGACCCGGTTTCAGGCAAGGATATGTTCGGTATGGGTTGGTTCCCGGGTTATGCCATCAACGTGGAAACCGGTCAACGCCTGAATATCTTTTTCGGAGAAAACTCTGTGTACTCCTCCAAGGTTAATGCGAACTATACAGGACGCGACATGATGTTCAATCCGAGCAGCGACCTCTTTTACGATAACGGCCTGCAGGATTTCCAATATTATGCAGCCATGTTGGGCGGCCAGCACATGGTGTATGTGACCGATATGCCATACGACTCCTGCAAGACGCTTTGGCGTCAGCTCACGCCGGACTTGTACGCCAATGATCTGGTTTCGGCCATCCGCAAACGCGAAGCCATCAAGAATGTGACCTGGTGCGGTATTTTTACACTGAACGGCAACTTCCAAATGCGCTCGCTGAACGACGGCCTTATTCCCGACGACGTGCGCGTGAAAATGCGTGTAAACAACCGGTTTAACAACTGGTGGGACGACGTAACCGGAGCCTTTAACGGCCACCCGCGCTACCAGTTCGCCATCGAAAATCGGGAATCGCTGGACATCACAGACAACAATACCTGGGTGAACAATGCGCTGGATTCGATCAAGGTGGTGCCCAACCCGTATTATGCGTTCTCCGACTATGAAACGTCGCAGTTCTCCAATACAGTGAAAATCACCAACCTGCCTGGTACCTGTACGGTCACCATTTACTCGCTTGATGGCAAATTCATCCGTCAATACAAGCGCGCAGAAGTGTATCAACCGTACAACCAGATTTCACCGGCCGTTGAATGGGATCTGGAAAACAACAAAGGTATTCCGGTGGCCAGTGGTGTTTACCTCATCCATGTGGATGCGCCCGGCCTCGGCAGGCGCACGATCAAGTGGTTTGGGGTAGCGCGTCAATTTGACCCATCTGGTCTCTAAGGAAAATGTTTTAGTGAAGGCGCTGTGCCGCGAAGTTGTCTTGTTGATTTGCGATGGACAACTTCGCGGCCAGTGACCAACCAATGTGCGAGCGTTCGTTGCTTTGTTCATTTTTTTCTGAAATCAATCGTATGAAAAATATTTACCTTTTTCTTTCCTTGTCGCTCCTTTCCCTGCCATTAGCATTGCTGGCAGGCAACCCCGACCGACAAGGGGAAGCCGGTGCCAACCAGTTGTTGATCAACCCCTGGGCGCGCAGTGCAGGTTTCCACTCCATGAATACCGCCAATGTCAGTGGCGTAGACGCGTTGTACCTCAACGTAGCAGGTTTGACACGCATCAACAAAACGCAGATTCAGTTCTGCCATACCCGTTACCTTGATGGTGCCGACATCAACCTCAATGCCGTCGGTCTGGCTCAAAAGATCGGCAAAAAGAAGAGCGGCTCGCTGGGTATTTCGTTGGTTTCCTTTGATTTGGGTGATTTTGACTTGACCACAGAAACCAGCCCTGAGGGCACAGGCGCTACGTTTAGCCCTACCTTTTTTAACCTGAGTGTTTCTTATGCACACATGTTTGCCAACAAGGTTTCTGTAGGTGTTACCGGCAAAATGGTGAGCGAGTCTGTCTCCAATGTGCAAGCCAACGCATTTGCCATTGATGCAGGCGTACAATACGTTACAGGGGAAAACGACAATTTCAAATTCGGCATTTCCTTGCGCAATGTGGGTTCGCGTATGCAGTTCAAAGGGGAAGGTTTGTCGGAACAACGGCCCAACCCAAGTCCCGCTTTTGACTA
>JBMOHO010000158.1:0-8806 GCA_049317805.1 Saprospiraceae bacterium | reverse complement strand
CCATGCTACAATTAAAAGTTATCCGCGAAGAAAAACAGCGCGTCCTCAACGGCCTGCGCAAACGCAACTGGAACGCCGCCCAACTCCGGGTGATTGACCAAATCATTGAACTGGACGATCAGCGCAAAGCCACTCAAAAAAGCCTCGACGACACGCTCGCCGAGAGCAACCGCGCGGCCAAGGTGATCGGCCAACTGATGGCCCAGGGCAAAAAAGAGGAAGCCGAAGCCGCCAAACAAGAGGTCGCGCTGCAAAAAGCCCAAAGCAAAACGCTGGAGGAAGCCCTTACCGCCCTTCAATTGGCGCTGGATGAACTCCTGTACGGGGTGCCCAACATCCCCCACAAATCGGTACCCAAAGGCAAAACGCCGGAGGATAACTTCCTGTACAAAGACTGGACGGCCCCTTTTCCTACCTTGCCGCCCGACGCCAAACCGCACTGGGAACTCGCCAAACAATACAACCTGTTCGATTTTGAACTGGGCGTCAAACTCACCGGATCCGGCTTTCCGGTGTATCGCGGACAAGGTGCCCGCCTGCAGCGTGCCCTCATCTCGTTTTTCCTCGACGAGGCAGTGAAAGCCGGTTACGAGGAAATCCTTCCGCCACACCTTGTTAATGAAGACTCCGCACGCGGCACCGGACAGTTGCCCGATAAAGAAGCCCAGATGTACTTCTGCGAGCGCGACAACCTCTACCTGATTCCGACGGCCGAGGTGCCCGTAACCAATATCCTGCGCGACGAAATCGTGTCGCACCAGCAACTGCCCATCTGCATGACGGCGTATACCCCTTGTTTCCGCCGCGAAGCTGGCGCATGGGGCGCGCACGTGCGCGGCCTCAACCGGGTGCACCAGTTTGACAAAGTGGAAATTGTACGCGTTGAACGACCCGAAAACTCCTACAAGGCCCTTCTGGGCATGGTGCGGCACGTGTCGAAACTGATGGCCAAACTGGAGCTCCCTTACCGCATTTTGCGCCTTTGTGGCGGCGACATGGGATTTGCATCCGCGTTGACATACGATTTTGAGGTGTGGTCTGGCGCCCAACAGCGTTGGCTGGAAGTGAGCTCGGTGTCCAATTTCGAAACTTTTCAGACCAACCGCCTGAAATTGCGCTTCCGCAATGAAGACGGCAAAACCGAATTGGCCCATACCCTCAACGGCTCCGCCCTGGCCCTGGCGCGCATCGTAGCCGCCTTGCTCGAAAACAACCAGACTGCAGACGGCATCGCTATCCCTAAGGCATTGCAGAAATATACTGGGTTTAAGGAGTTGAGGGGTTGAGGGGTTGAGGAGTTGAGGGGTTGAGGAGTTGAGGAGTTGAGGGGTTGAGTTTGTTCAGGTGTAATAAATACATGATATGGTGTCGTTGGTGGTGATTACGTTCAACGAGGAGTCCAATATAATGCGGTGTTTGCAAAGTGCGGCAGGTTTGGTGGATGAGTTGCTGGTGGTGGATTCGTTTTCGACCGACCAAACGGTCCGCATTGCCGAGTCATTGGGCGCCAGGGTATTGCTGCATGCTTTTGAAGGGTATCGCGAACAAAAAGACTGGGCCATTCAACAGGCCAGGTTTGACCGGGTGCTTGTGTTGGACGCCGACGAAGCGCTATCCATTGATTTGCAACAACAACTGACACCGTTGATTCACGAATGGACACATGACGGATACTTTTTCAACCGCCTGAGCCGCCTGAGCGGACGCTGGATTAGGCATGGCGCCTGGTATCCCGACCGGAAAATGCGCCTGTTTGACCGCCGACACTACCAAATGGCCGGCGAAAATCCGCATGACCGCATTGATCCCACTCCAGGCGCCCGCACCAAACGCATTGAGGCCGACATCCTGCACTACACCAACGATACCTTCGACAGCCGGATAGACACCATCAACCGGTTCAGCCGGATAGCGGCGGCGGCGCTGTTTGCCAAAGGCGTCAAAGGTTCTCTGCTGCGCCTGCTCCTGAAACCACCTGCCCGCTTCTACAGCGAGTACCTGTGGCAATGCGGATTCCTCGACGGCTTTTACGGCTATTTCATCGCCCGAACGTCGGCGCAGTACGTTTTTTATCGGGAATCAAAATTGTGGGAACTGTGCAGGGGCACGCTTGCGGAGCCTTTGAACGGGTAAACCCGTGCTCTCCCGAATCCCTTTGAACAATGTGACTTATTTGGCATTTATCGTTTTATCTTTGTACCATCAATCAATCCAAAAAAAGGACCAATAATGTTCGGAATAATGATTATCAGTGGCATTTTTACCGTCATCGGTATGCTGCTGAGCTCTCGACTCAAATCAAAATTTGCCCATTACAGCCAGGTTCCATTGGACAGCGGCATGAGCGGCGCACAAATTGCGCAGGCTATGCTCGAGCAAAATGGCTTGAATGACGTGCGCATTACCCAGGTAGACGGCCAACTTACTGACCACTACAATCCACAAAATAGAACGGTAAACCTTAGCTATGACGTGTATCACGGCCGCAGTGTCGCTTCCGCTGCTGTAGCGGCCCACGAATGCGGGCACGCGGTGCAACACGCCACCGGATACAGCATGTTGCAACTGCGCTCCTCATTGGTGCCGGTGGTCAACATCGCGGCTTCGGTTCAACAATATCTGTTTATGTTTGCCCTGGCAGGCACGGGCATGACAAACAATCCGACGCTGATGATGATTGTATTGGCTGTATTTGCCGTAACTGCCTTGTTTAGCCTGGTCACCCTGCCCGTTGAGTTCGACGCCAGTAACCGCGCCCTCGCATGGTTAGACAACAGCGGTGTGGCCACCGGCGTTTCGCATACCGGTGCCAAAGATGCCCTGTGGTGGGCTGCCATGACGTATGTGTCGGCTGCCCTGGCCGCACTGGTGCAGTTTTTGTACCTGCTCATGACCTTTCTGGGCAGCAGGGACTAATTCAGCAGGCATCAAGGGCTCAAGAGTTGTTGAATCCGATGTTGAAGCACGGGCACTACGGTTTCGAGAAACCACGGATTATTGCGCATCCACAAGCGGTTTCGGGGCGACGGGTGCGGAAGCGGTAAAAATGCAGGAAGATATTCCTGAAAGGCAGCCACGGTCTCCGTGAGACTGCCTTTCTTTTTTTCCTTTAAGTAATAAGCCTGGGCGTATTGGCCAATCAGAATGGTGAGCTCGATGTGGGGCATGTGCTCCAGCACTGCTGCGTGCCATTGGGGGGCGCATTCGGGGCGCGGGGGCAAGTCGCCAGAGCGCCCTTTGCCCGGGTAACAAAAACCCATGGGCATGATGGCAATGCGCTCCACGTCGTAAAACTGTGCTTTATCCAGGCCCATCCAGGCCCGCAGGTTGTCGCCGCTGGGGTCGTTCCACGGAATGCCAGTGGCGTGCACGCGGGTACCCGGGGCCTGACCAATGAGCAGCAAACGGCTGTCTGGATGCACCGACAGCACCGGCCGGGGCTCAATGTGGGCCTCGCAGATGCGACACTGGCGGATGGTGTGGAGGAGTGCTTGCATGCGGAATACGGAATGCGGAATGCGGAATGCGGAATGCGGAATGCGGAATGCGGAATGCGGAATAAATAAAGAGTGGTGTAAAATAGTGCTTGTGTGAGCGGCTTTTTTGTCGAAAATATTGCGTAAATGTCGGGTAAATGTAGGCAATGTGCTACAAATGACAAACACCATGAACTGTAATTGGTGCATTACGGTTTATTAAGAATGCCTGGTTTGTATTTTTAGAAACCCCATTATGTCTTTTTCCCTCTGGCCTTTTTATTTATTCAGACGTTTTCTGATCACCCTCCTGACTTTGGTGTTCATCTGGCTGATTTTTTTGCAAATTGGCTGTTTTTCTTTTCGCACGCCAGATGCGGCATGGGCCGGTAAGTTTACGGAAAAAGGGCAAACCCTTCCGCCCCGCTTCCTCGACGTGGCCGGCCCCAATAACCGGCGCATACACGCGGTGTATGTGTCGGCTTCCGACAGCTTGCCCCTGCTGCTTTTTGTGCACGGCTCGCCGGGCTCCGCCGATAATTTCTGGACGTACTTAGCCGACACCAACCTGAGTCAAAAGGTGCGCATGGCCACCATGGATCGCCCCGGATTCGGGTATACCGACGGATTTGGCAAGGCCGAGCGCTCCCTGGCCGCTCAAGCCCAGGCCGTCAAAGCGGTGGTCGACACCCTGTCGCCCACCCGGCCAGTGATCCTCTTCGGCCATTCCATGGGCGCGCCGGTCATCACGCGTTTTGCCATGGATTATCCAGGACAAACCGCGGGCCTGGTGCTGATTGGCGGCTCTGTAGACCCGGCCCTCGAACCCAACAACTGGTGGGAGCCGGTGCTGGCAGTACCGCCCATGCGCTGGATCATCCCCAAAGCATTCCGGGCCAGCAACGACGAGATTATGGCGCTTGAAGACGAGTTGAACGTCATGATGCCGCATTGGACAGGCGTGCAATGCCCTGTGTTGCTGCTGCACGCAGACAACGACCGCCTGGTGCCGGTAGGCAATGTGGATTTCGTACGCCACATGGTACCCGATTCCAGTCGCGTGACTGCCTGGGTATATCCTGACGGCGACCATTTTTTCCTGTGGACCAGTCCAGGAAGGGTGCTGGAACCCCTGAAGGTGTTCATTGACAAAATACAAGCCCAAGGGGCAACAGGGGCGCAATAGGGCTATATTGTGGCGCAATAACCCATAGCGTATGTGCAAATCGGCAAGGCCTCAACGGCGTGTATTGTTTTTCACGTTGTTTGCCGCATCCATCTTTTGCTTTTGGGCCGGTATCTTGCCTGCCCAAACCGGTTTTGTATTTTCCGAACATAAATCGCGGGTGGACATCCCCTTCGATTTTTCCAACAATTTTATGTTGATTCACCTGAGGATCAACCATTTGCTTCCGATCACTTTTTTGTTCGATACCGGGGCAGAAAGCAACATATTGACCCGCCGCGACATGAGTGATCTGCTCCAGATGTCGTACACGCGCCGCTATAAAATGCAGGGCGCAGACCTGGGCGACACCCTGGTGGCATACCTGACGCGGGATGTGCGGCTGGACTTAAGCCAGGAAGTAGGCGCACCGCATGAAGACCTGCTGGTGCTGGAGGAGGACTATTTTCGTTTCGAACAGTATACGGGCGTGCCGGTATACGGCATTTTATCGGCTGTGCCGATGTCTGGATACCTTATTGAAATTGACTATGCCCGACAGCGCCTGCGTTTGCATCGTCCGGCAAGTTATGACCCGGCTGTCCACGGTTTTACAGCCATTCCCATCGAAATGCACCGCAACAAGCCGTACGCCATGTTCAAAGTATCGGTGGCACCAGACTCCACCGTTTTGGCAAAACTGCTCTTAGACACTGGTGCCGCCCTGCCATTGCTGCTTTTTCACAACACCCACCCCTTGTTGGCACCGCCTGGCCAAACCATACCCAGCCAAATTGCCATGGGCATCGGCGGCTACCTGGAAGGATACACCGGCAGGGTAGCCCGCGTCGACATTGGGGCGTTTACACAGGAAAATGTGGTGGCTTATTTTCAGGAAATCGATTCGCTGCACCGGGTAGAAAACCTGCATGGGCGTCATGGACTGATCGGGAACCTGTTTTTTCGCCATTTCAAGGTGATTTTTGATTATCCAAACAAAACCATGTGGCTTAAACCAGCCAAAAACTACGCTGATGGATACCAGTTTGACCGCAGCGGCATGTACCTGATGAGCACCGGAGCGGCCGAAGGCGCGTTGCTGGTGCAATTTGTAGTGCCTGGTTCGCCGGCCCAGGAAGCGGGCATTCGGCGCGGCGATCAGTTGCTCAAGGCAGGCACCTTGTCTGGCAACCCGGAAAACCTGGCGGCCATCAACCTGAAGTTGCAAAAAAGGGCGGGCAAAACCGTCCACTTGCGCTTGTTTCGCGACGGACAGGTGTTGGAGAAAAAAATTGTGCTGCGGGATCTGTTGTGACGCTATTCGTACCGCAAGGCCTCAATCGGATCCAGCTGCGCGGCCTTCATGGCCGGATAAAAACCGGACACCACGCCCACCAGCACGCAGAGCGTCAGGCCGAGGAAAATCCAGCCCCAGGGGATCAGGAAACTGCCGCCCAGAAGGGGCGTCACAATGTTGCCTGCCAGGATGCCCAGCACGATGCCCACCGCGCCGCCCATGAGGCAAATGACGACGGCCTCCGTGAGGAACTGGGTGAGGATGCTTCGGCGGGTGGCACCCAGGGCCTTGTAAATGCCAATTTCGCGGGTGCGCTCGGTGACGCTCACCAGCATGATGTTCATCAGGCCTATAGCGGCACCCAGCAGGGTCATCAGGCCAATGGCAATGGTGGCCAAGCGCAGATTGGTCGTGTTGTCTTTGAGGATGGAAACCAGGCTGTTGGACGTGAGCATCTCGAAATCGTTGTCCTGACCCGGCCGTAGGCCCCGCACCACGCGAAACAGCCCGGTGGCTTCAGACTGTGCCAGGTCCATATCCAGCGCGTCTTTCACGGCCACAATCATTTCGTAATCGGTGTTTTCCGTACCATACTGTGCTTTTACGTCTACCAGCGGCGCGTACACCGCACGGTCTTCCGAACTGCCCATGGTGGAGCCTTTGGCTTTCAGTACCCCGATGACGCGGTATCGGCGGTTGTTGACTGAAATGATTTGATCCAGCGCTTTTTCGGGTTTGTCTTTGAACAGGATTTTGACCATTTCGCGGCCTATGACTGCTTTGGGTTGGCCGTCTTCGATTTCCATTTTGGAAAAATTGCGCCCGGCCTCTATGTCTAAACCTTTTATTGCCAGGTAGTTTTCGTCGATGCCCATGAGCACAATGTTCGGATTGCTTTTGACTTCGTTGTAGGTGACAGTAGACAGGTTGTTGCCCGCAAACGACACCGACACCGAGGCGGGAAAATTGAACCGCTCTTTAAACTCCATGCACTGGTCGAACGAAAGGGCGTCGCCTTGTTTTTCCCGGCGGCCACCGCGGTTGTTTTGCACCTCGCCCCATTTTCGTTGAACGGTAAACGAGTTGGCGCCCAAACCAGCCAGGTTATTGGTAAGCGAATACGCGATGGCGTCGATGGCCGTGAGGATACCCACCAACGCCATGATGCCAAAGGCAATGATGAGCAGTGTGAGCACCGAGCGCAGCAGGTTGGCGCGGATGTTCTGGAGGGCCATGGCAAGTATTTCCGAAAAAGGCATATGCAGTAGCGGTCGGTTTAGCACGAATGTATGGCCAAACATCTATGCCCACGCAAATTATTGGAAGCACACCCCTTTTTTATCGATGAAACACAATTCATGTTGGGCCCTATTCGTGTTGGGCCACTACGTGGCCCTATTCGTGTTCGGCCACTACGTGGCCATTCGTGGATGATATTGCATCATTTTATATTCGATATTTTTCCCGACTATCAGACTAAAAGACTAACGACTAACCGACTAACGACTAAATGACTAACGACTAACCGACTAACGACTAAATGACTAAAAGACTAAAAATCATTCAACCCCCAGTCATACTCCCTGTAATCCACCGCAGCATTGGCATTGACGGCCACGCTGGAGTATTTGGACAGGAACTCGGGCAGTTTACCAAAATCGGCTGCATACCACTCAAATATTTTGCTGACCGACACCCGTTCGACGCCGAGGGTATTGGCATTCGGGTCGGCCAGAAAGCGGCGGGTGCGCTCCGTGAGGGCTTTCTCCAGATTGGCGGCTGTAAATGCGCGGTTGTAGAGCGGTGGACACGATTTGGCGGCGCAGTTGAGCGCAAAATGGACGCGGGCGTCTTTAAATTGCGGCCGGAGGATCTCGTTTTCGATCTGGTTGAGGCTGTATTTTTTGCCGCCGAGGTCAATGCGTTTCACGTCCCAGGGCTTACCGCCGTCGAGGTTGGTGATCTTGGACGTCGGGTAATTGTCTACAATCAGTTTCACGGTGAAGGCGTTGTAGGCGTTGATCCAGTAGGCCATTTTGTCGGCGCGCGACCAGGCGGACTGCGGGGTTTCTGCGGCCAGCACGTTCAGGTAGGCATTCAGGGCGGCCTGATCGACTTTCAACATTTTGTAATTTACTTTTCCGGAGGCGCTCACGTATTTCTGGAGCAGGGCATTCCAGGCGTCGTGGCTGGGTTGGGCCGTGGCTGCATATTGCAGGCCAAGGATCATCAATAGGGCAAAGAGGGTTTTCATGATCTTGCTTTTATGCTGTTAAACGAGCGAATGGGTATGTGTGGTTTTCGGCATGGTGTTAAGTACTAGCAAATGTTCGGCAGCCGACAGCCAATGTACTTTGTATCTTTGCCTTTTTGCAACACACAGATGTCGGTAAAGGTTCGTCATTTAGTAAAGCAGTACGGCGCACAGCGCGCGGTGGATGACCTCAGTTTTGAGGCGCATAAAGGCGAAGTGTTGGGTTTTTTGGGCCCCAACGGCGCGGGAAAGTCAACCACCATGAAAATCATCACCGGCTACCTGCCACAAACAGAAGGCACGGTCGAGGTATGCGGCTTCGACGTGAACGACAAGAGCATGGAAGCCCGCGCCCGCGTAGGTTACCTGCCGGAGCTGAATCCGTTGTACCGCGACATGTACGTGCGCGAGTACCTGGAGTTTACCGGTCGCGTGCACCACACGCCCAACCTGAACAAACGCATCGACACCATGATCGAACGCACGGGCCTGGGCAGCCACCGCCACAAGCATGTGGGTGCCTTGTCTAAAGGATACCGGCAGCGCGTGGGCCTGGCGCAGGCCATGCTCCACGATCCGGAGGTGCTCATTTTGGACGAACCCACTTCGGGTCT
>JBMOHO010000157.1:0-8808 GCA_049317805.1 Saprospiraceae bacterium | reverse complement strand
GGATCCTGGCACCGGAAGAAATAATAAATGCCCGTATACACCACCATAAAGTGCAACAGGGAATACAGAATCAGGCCAATCCAACCCAATTCGACGCCCATGCGCACAAAACTGGAATCGTGGGGAAAACTCGACAACCAGCTGTTGGGCGTAAACCGTTTGCCCCAAGTGCCACAACTGCCTAAACCGGCGCCGATGGGGTTTTGCTGGATAAACGGCTGGATAAACTTCTGGTTGTGCAGCCGCAGGTTCATGGAGTCATCCTTGGAGGGCGTAAATGCCGATTGAAAGCGGTGGATGACGCCAATGGTGGTTGATTTCATGACGAATGCCGTAAATACCAGCCCGAATAGAGCGGCCATGATCAGCACTTTTTTGTTCATGTACAGGCCCATGTAGAAAAATGCGCCCACCGGAATGAGCACAAATGCTGTTCGGGTGCCCGTAAACGTCATGGTCATCAGGGCCATAACTCCCATCAGCAACAAAACACCTTTTTGTACGTATCCGCCGGGGCCGAAAAACAAGGCCACACACAACATGGCAAAGCAGGCCATGAGGATGCCGAACGTAGTAGGGTCATAACAAAACGACGGTATGCGCAACAGGTTCCACTGGTAATACAGCTGATAACGCTCCGGGTCGCTTTGTATCCAGGCCATTTCACCGTCGCTCAAACCTAAAAACTGTTGTTTCATGCCATACAAAGCACAAGCCACACACATGAAGATGATGAGGTAAAACACCCGATCCAGCGCTTTTCGGTTGTCGCGCATGGCAAATGCGCCGATGAAAAACACCAATTGGAGAATGGCCACACTGCGCACCGTGTACAGCCAGGCCATAACCGATTGCGCCCACGGATTGAGCACTTCCATCAGGTTATAAAACAGCCAGATCATGACCATATAACTCAATGGATACTTTAGAAATGACCAATCGCGAAGCTTAAGCTGCTGCAACATGACCCCGATGGCCCCGATCAGGATCAACAGGTCAAGAAACGTACCTATCGGTGCAGCTGTAAACCGGAGCATGTACGTCACCACCAGGGCAGATACAGCCATCAATCCAAGGTTAAACGCCGGGTTCAACAAGGCATAAATGATCACCGGTATCCCTAAAAATACAGCAGTAACCAATATGCTCCCCTTGAGGTCGAGGCGGGCAAAAAGCAACGAAACAGGTGCCATACACAGCAGCAGCAGCGCCAGCCCAAGCGGACTGTTTAGCCGCTTGGTAACCACTTCTGCCCATAACGTCTGCTTCACATGTGCTATGGCCTCCGAAGTTGTATTTTGTCCGTTTGCCATGTTTCAGAAAATGAGTATTTTTAAAAATATGGCTACAACAGTGATGCCGGTCAAAGCGATCATCGCCATTTCCAGCAAACGTTTTTCGGGTGAAATTGGAATGTTTGGATTAGCCATTTTGCTTTCAGTTAGATCAGGAATGTTTTTGACCGATTAATCAGGCGAGCCGTCCTCAGTTTATTTCGAATAAACGAGTAACCCAACTGGTAAAAATAGGGCAGCAAAGCAAATGGTCTCCACCACCGTACTCCGTAATGGCGCGCCATGATGTATTGCATGACCACAAAACTGATGAGGTAACCAATCAATATGGCAATGGCTGCACCGTACAACCCAAATTTCAGGACAAAAACGTAAGTGAGTACAAGGTTCAACACCGCAGTGAAAAACGTTACCGCAAAATTCAGCGCCGGTTTACCAGTAGAATCCAGCATCGTGCCAAATTGAACGGCAAATGGCATGAACAATCCAAAAAAAGCCGTCAGGTGCAAAACACCCGCCGACTCAGCATACCCTTCTCCCGCAAACAAAACGATGATGGTTTTGGAAAAAACAAACACGACGCACAATATGGGCAATATGATGGCCAAAATAGCGGCTACACTGTGTTCGTACAGGTCGCCCACGCCAGCCGAACCCTGTTCCTCCATGCGCCGGGCGCTTTGCGGGAAAACGACCGATGCAATGCTGAACGATGGCACCTCAATCATTTGGGTCACCTTGCCGGCTACATCATACAATGCAAATGCGGCCGGCCCAAGCAGGTGCCCGAGGGTCAATTTGTCTATATTTTTATAGAACATGGTGCTCAGGTTGGTACCCAAAACGAATTTGCCGTAGCTCAACAGTTGTTGCACCCACTTCCAACTGATATGCCAATTGTGCCGAAGAAAGGGCAGGGCATACCGCCAGGTGGCAAGTGCACCCAAAACAACGCCGCATAGCTCTGCCAGCACAATATGCGACAACTTGATCTCCAGGCCCGAGAGCAGGCAAATGCAGGCCCAGAAAAATTTTGCCCCCCGGTAAAAAAAAGTGCTCCAAAATATTCCCCTGAACTCAAAGTTTGCCTGTTGAATAAAATTACAATGGTAAAACCATACCATGACAACGTTGATGACAAAGTACGTGGGAAGCAAAAAAGCCAATTGAGGCAAATGCCAGGTAGATGCAATCCATCCGGAACCCGCCCACAACAGCGCAATTGAACCAATGCTGTACAACAGGTTAAGCAACAAGGCGGCTGTCGTAATCTTTGCATATTCCGCAGGCTCATCCCTGTTTGTGGTCAGGAAGCGAACCAGCCCGTTTTGCAACAAACCCATACGGCCCATTTCCAGAAAGTAACTGATGAGCACAAACATGCCCCATGCTGCAAAATCTACTTTTGTAAGATAACGCAGCAAAATCACCGAGGAGCCTAAAGCAAAAAGCAGACCCGAACCGCGTTCGAGCAAAGTAAGCATACCGGATCTTACCCAGTATTGTTTTGATTCAGGGTTGTTCGTTTCTGGTTTGGTTTTCAAAGACATATTGTAGTTCAGACAAGGTTATGCGGGTCCACCTGGTTTAACACGGATCCTACAAATTTACCATCGAGGGTGCGCAAGTATTCGATGGACTCTAATGAGCTTCGGCCAATTGGTTTTTTGGCGCTGAAAACGGCTACGATTTTGTCAGCAAACGGCGTCAATTCGCGCGCGTCCACATAATTATTCAAGCCCGCCGCTTCCATAAAGATGTATGCGTATTGTTTTTTTACTTTTTTCAGGAATTCCTGCAAGCCCTCTGCCGGGAGCATTTCGCTGGGCGAATGCTTGGCGGGCAGGTGGCCCATCACATCGATATAAGCGGTAGCAAAACTCTGGTTTTTGTGTTTGAACACGCCATCCAGGTGGTGTTGCTCCATCAAGGTGTTCAGTGTTTCGCTGTATTCAGAAGGCATATCGGTCAAGTCGGCCGACATGGGTGCCTTGAAATTCGTGTCGATCAGCAACACCCGTTGACCATTAGCCGCCAGGGAATAGGCAAGCGAAGTCATCAAAAAGGTTTTTCCTTCACCGTCGTTCGGACTCACAAACAGCAGCACTTTCCCCTCGTACGGTTTGAGTTCATTGCGCAATTTTCGGATGTACTCCTGCCATGCCAGTATGGCTGGCGATTTTGCCGTGCCGCTGAAAGAGCGACGGACGTCAAAATTCTGTGAAGGCACCTGCGTGACGGCGCCAATCAGGGGCAGGTTGTTGGTTTTTTGGGCAAATACTTCCGGCGTCTGTACGCTTGGATCCAAAAACGCCAGTAACAACACCCCAATTGCGGCCAATGTTGCACCAACCACACCGGCAAAGGCACTGATTTTCCTTAAGTGGGAAGCCTCGGGCCATCCCGGATACTGCGCGTTTTCGATGATGTACAAGGGGCTTTCCGCGTTTTCCAGTTCGAGTTTGGCCTTCACCATTTCTTCATTCACTTTGGCAAATTCTTCTTCGGCACGTTCCTGCTGCGCTTCAAAATCGGTGGCCACGGCGTCGTTTACCACAAAGGCACCCAACTTGCTGCGCAACAGCTTGATCTCGCTATCGATGCTGCGCGCCTGGTTTTCGGCTTCAATGCGCCGCATATCGGCCGCTATTTTATCGCGATAAAGATCTTCCTGAAGATTTTCTTTGGTGACATTGCGCACCCTGCCTATCTCGCCAGCGCCAGTACGTACGGCACTTTGGAGCTCTGCCTGGGCGGAGCTCAACTCGGACGCCAGGCGGGAATCGCTACCCCCGGCTTCTGTATTTTGCCGACTGAGTTCACGCACCCGCCTGCTGAGGCGATCCGTGTTGTTCCGTTGGCGGATGCGCTCCAGCGATTCGGCATTTTGGGCATTGTTTAAATCGCTCAGGTATTGGTCTAACCGCATCCCCGTTTCCACGGCCGATCGGGTTTCGGCTTCAGCCACCTGCTTGCCCATTTCCAGTTGCGTGAGTTGCGCTATGACCTCCTCGCTTTGTTTGCCCAAAGCAGGCAGCCCTTGCTTGTACAGGTAAGCAAATTTACGGCTTTGTATAGAATCCACCGCCTTGCGCTTATCGTCTGTCAATTGGGCATAAAATTCGTAATTCTGCCGTTTTTCCTTGAGATACAGGTTTTTATAGTAATTTGCGAACAACTGCACAAAGCTGTTGGCCATATGCATTGACAGCCTGGGCGATTCTGTGACGGCGGTAACGGCAATATAATCGGTTTGGCCCTTGCGGCTCAACGAAACCTGCCGAAGAATGGCATCATGATCGTAACCGTATGCAATGGATATGTTGTTCAGCGTATTGTCAAAATCCTGGTCAAAAGAAGGGTCGGTAATGCTGTCTAAGTTAATTTTCTGAAGTGTTTTCAGAAACACTTTGGCTTCCTCGTCCGAATAGTTTGAAAGTCCCCTGTTTGGCTGGCGAAATGGTTCGCCGTGCCCTTCGTACACAGCCTCCAGATCGTGGCGGAGCATATATATTTGATGGAGTTTGAGGCTTGTACGCGATATTGCGCGATCAATCATGTTGGAAAAAGCGTTATCCACCATATAAGGCTGCACAAAGCCTTCGTTTTTGTTGCCCGAAAGGCCTTTGTAGTTCACAATGCCTGTTGCCAATATGGCTGTGGACTGATAAACCACCGGACGGCGCCCTAAAAGCTTGTACGTAAGCAACGCTGCGGCTAAACCAACGGCTCCGATAAGCCATAATCGCCTTAATAGTAGTCGCAAAAGATAATTGAAATCCATGTTCTGACAAGGTTTTACCGGAAAAGGTATCCGTAAAGGCTTGAATAAAATTGTTTTCTGCAAAGTTACAGATTTCAGCCGGGTCGCCGCGTTATGGGCAACCCCGGCCAAAAACCTGTGTGGTGTGGGTATTGTTCCGATTATTCGGTGCGCCTGTCGGGCACTTGTGAAGAGCATTGAGGCATCGTGTCGTACTACCCGGTAATCGGTATATTGTGCGAGCCTGCGGTTTTAGCTTATTGCAAAAGTAATGCCGAAATATTCCAAATGGGGTAGACAAGCTATACGGCTTTACATTTTTTTAATGTAGACAGACGCTTAATTCGTCAAAAAAAATGCCCTTTACGTCAGAAACTTTCCAAATCTGCGTTCTACTCCTTACTTTTGAATTCCGGATGAAGTAACCCACCGGAAACCTTGTATTTCAATCGCTGTTTCACTCTAATGCAACCTCGAATGTTGATTCGTTCCCTTTCCGTCGGCAAAGCCGATCTGGATAAATTTATGTTTGACATGAAGTTCAAGCCCTCGCTCCTCTTTTTTTCATTCCTCGGTGTTGTAGCCGTTGCGTTGTTTCTCAACAACCGGTTTCAACTTTTTTCCAACGGTGAGCCCAATCCTAAAAAAGAGGCGCGCCTGGTCCAAACCGTATTGGAGGGCGTTAACCGGCTTCACTTTGACCCGCGTCCGGTCGACGATGTTTTTTCGCAAGACGTGTTTAACCTCTACATCGAAAGCGTCGACGGCTACAAACGGCTGTTTACCGAAGAGGATATGCGCCTTTTCCGCCCCTTCGAAAACCAGTTAGACAACCAGGCTACTGCCGGTACTTTCGAGTTTTTCAACCTTTCCCTGGCACAATACGACAAAGCTATTGACAAAACCAAGGGCTACTACCGTGAAATTCTGTCCAAGCCCCTTGATTTTACCCAAAAAGACGAACTCGAAACCGATTTTGATAAACTCAGCTGGGCCGCCAACGACACTGAACTCCGCCGCCGATGGAACCAGTGGATGAAGTACGAAGTGCTCAACCGCATTTACGACGAGCTCGACAAACAGGCTAAACCCGATTTCAAAGGCGAACAAAAAACCTTTGACCAACTGGAAGTGGACATGCGCGGAAAAGTGCTTGACGTATACGATAAATACTACAAGCGATTAGAAAAAACCGACCGCAATCGGCACCTCGAAAATTACCTGAACGCCATCACCAACGTGTTCGACCCCCACACCGGCTACTACTCGCCGCGTGAAAAAGAAAACTTCGACATCCAGATGTCCGGTAAACTCGAAGGCATCGGCGCACGCCTCCAAAGCGATGGTGAAAAAACAACCGTTACTGAAATTGTGCCAGGCGGGCCGGCCTGGAAAGAAGGCAAGCTCCAGGCGCAGGACATCATCCTGAAAGTCGGACAAGATCGCGAAGAAGACATCGACGTGATGGGCTGGGAAATAGACGATGTGGTGTCTAAAATCCGTGGCCCCAAAGGCACGCGCGTGCACCTCGTGGTGCAAAAAACCGACGGAAGTACGCAAGATATTTTCATCACGCGCGATGTGGTCATCATGGAAGAGGGACTCGCCAAGTCCCTCCTGCTCACCGACGAGAAATCGCCAAACGATAAGATCGGGTACATTTTCCTGCCCAAGTTTTATGCCGACTTCACCCCCCAGGGCGCTACGTCCTGCTCTGCTGATGTGGCCAGAGAAGTGGAAAAACTGAAGCACGACAACGTCCGCGGCATTATCCTTGACCTCCGCAACAACGGCGGCGGTTCTTTGCGCGATGTGGTCGACATGTCAGGTTTGTTCATTGAACGTGGCCCTATTGTACAGGTCAAAAGCCGCAACCGCGATCCGGAGATCATGGAAGACCGCGATCCGCGGGTGCAGTGGAGCGGCCCGTTTATCGTCATGGTCAATGGGTTTAGCGCTTCTGCTTCAGAAATCCTCGCTGCTGCCATGCAGGATTATGGCCGCGCCGTAGTGGTGGGCTCCGCTGGCACTTACGGCAAAGGAACGGTACAACGTTTCCTTGACCTCGATAACGCTACGCAAGACAATAGCGTCAAGCCTTTGGGTGAAATGAAACTCACCATCCAGAAATTCTACCGCATCAACGGTTCTACCACTCAACTGGACGGTGTGACGCCCGACATTGTGCTGCCCGATACCTGGAACCTGGTGGCCGTCGGCGAACGCGAAAATGAACATCCCCTGCTGGCCAATACCATTGACCCCGTTAATTTCAAGCAGCAGGTGTATACCATCAACAACATTCAGAAACTGAAGGCCAACAGCCAGATCAGGGTGAATGAAAACGCTACCTTTCAGGTCATAGAAGAAAACGCCCAACGCCTCAAACGCCAACGGGAGCATACCAGCTTTACCCTCGAAAACAACGCGTACAAGGCCTGGAATGAGCAGCAAAATGCAGAATCCAAACGATTCAACGATATGCTTAAGCCTATCAACGGGTTCGTCGTTGAAAATTTGAACGCCGATTTGCCTCAAATTCAAACCGATACCTCCCGCAATGCCCGAAATGACGCCTGGCTGAACGAACGCCGGAAAGACATTCAATTGTACGAAGCCATGCACATCATGGACGATATGATTCGGATGGACGTATGGGCCGGAAAACAGTAAGGGTTGATTTCCAAAAATAATGTTGCTCCCCCTTTTACTATGAGAACTACTGCACTTCTGTGCTGCTTGTTGTACCAACTGGTACTGTTGGCTCAACCGGTTGATCCGGCACAATCTTTTGAATGGGTGTCTGCTTTCGAGCAGACACCCACTTTGATGTTGGAAAGCAACCTCCGAGAACTCAATAAATTACACGACGTGGAACCCTGGCTCGAGGGCACCGTTTCCGTCAACGGAGGCCCGGCATTTCCGGTTAAGGTCAAAGCCCGCGGCCACATGCGCAAACAAACCTGTGAATTTCCGCCACTTAAAATACGATTTGACGCTTTAACCCCGGTCGACGACAGCCTGAGCGAACGCAGCGAACTGAAATTAGTCCATCCCTGCTTTTCCGACGAACTCAACGAGCGCCTGATTCTGAAAGAGTACCTCTGCTATAAACTGTATAACATACTGACCGATCAGAGCTTTCGGGCACAACTCATTAAACTTCAGCTGTTGCAAAGCGGAAAGGAAAAGGCTTCGCTCGCCCGTTATGCCTTTTTGATTGAGTCCGAACTGGCCGTTGCACAACGTGCAGAAGGACGGCCCTACAGCCCCCACTATTTGCCCCTGAACCGCCTGGAACCAAGAAACCTGGATCGCATGGCGCTCTTTGAGTACATGATTGGCAATACAGACTGGTCGGTCGAAACCCGACACAACGTAAAGCTCCTGGCCTGGAAAGAACGTTTTCCTGCGGCTGTTCCGTATGATTTCGACTACTCCGGTATCGTCAATGCCAGTTATGCGGTTCCGCAAAAGGGCGTACCCATCCAGTCAGTAACCGAACGTTGGTTTCTGGGCCTATGCCGCAACGAGGCTGAAATCCGACCGGTTATCCAGGAATTTCTGGATAAAAAAGAAGCCCTGTTGGCCTGTGTCAACTCGTTCGAACTGCTTCTGCCCTCCGAACGGAGACAAATGATCGCTTATATGCAATCCTTCTTCGACGTCATTGAATCCCCTTCCAAAACGTCCAAACAAATACTTGAACAGTGTAAGGTAAAGTAAATCAATTGCACTACAGCATGGGTT
>JBMOHO010000156.1:0-8832 GCA_049317805.1 Saprospiraceae bacterium | reverse complement strand
CGACACGGCCTTTGATTTTTTGATCGACATCGGCATGTACATCGGCGATGAAAAATTGTTCCACGCCGAAGACTTTTCCCATGCCTGCTCAGCCATTGAACTGGGCGAACTGTTGGCCGACGACCTGAACGACCACCCCGAAGTGGATGCCCTGGTGCAGCGCATGACCACTGCCGGAACCGATACAGCCCTGAAAAACCTGCTGAAGATCAAGCCGAAGTCGTTTTTCAACCGCCTGCTGCACGTGCCGATTTTGCAAATGCCGGTGCATCATTTTGTGCTGTTCGACCGCTTTGACACGCCGGATGCCGACGAAGCGCCAAAGGACGACCTGAAAGCCTACACCAAACAAAAATTAGGCAACGCGACCTCGCAACCCGCCTCCAATTCGCGCCCCTTCAGGCTGTTCAATGTAGAAGAATTTGCCACTTTTGTGCCGGAGATCGACCTGCACATTGAAAACCTGACCGAAGGCTGGCAACGCATGTCGAGCGCCGACATCCTGCGCATACAACTCCAGCACTGTCAGCGTTTCTTGGACAAAGCCATTCGGCTTGGCGTGCCCTCGGTGTTCATCATCCACGGTGTGGGCGAGGGCAAACTCCGCGACGCCATCGGCGATGCCCTGCGGCACAATCCACAGGTGAAAAAATTCAAAAACCAGTACCATCAAAAGTTTGGGTACGGGGCTACAGAAGTGTGGTTTTAAAAAGGGCTGTTCCAGGCATAAAAAAAGCGTGGCCACCTTCTGGTGACCACGCTTTTTTATTTAACCCCAAGTTACGAGGCGCAGAAGTGGTTTAGTACTGCCACAAATCGTGCTCGAAGTTAAAGATTTCTGATTTGATGCGTTCTGATTGCATCAGCAAGTCTACGCCGCTGAGGTAGTCTTCCAGCTTGCGGTCGTGCACGTTGGAATCCTTGTAGATGTAGCTGGCGAAGCTGCGCATTTCGAGGAGGTCTTCCCAGGAGATGGTAGCGTTGTTGTTGCCGCCCATGGTAAACACACGGTGGCGGGCAAACAGTTCGCGGGCCTGTGGGTAGTAAATCCAGAACATAGGCTTCTCGAAGCGGAAGTTGCCGTCGTTGTCGGTCACGTCAATCAGTGGCGCGATGCCAAGGATGCGCACTTGCAACTGGGAGGATTCTTTGTCGAAATACCAGATTTCTTTCAAGCGGATGCGCTTGACATCTTCCCAGTTGATGTCGTTGCGTACGATCTGAACCTTTTCTTCGTAGGTCTCGGGGTCAAAAGTGACCACGGTATCCGACTTGGAAAGCATCCCGAGCACGTCGTCGGTGCTGAGGCGGCGGGTAAATTTATCGTCTTCCGTGCTGTAAGCAGGAAGGTCACCATTGGTAACGGCGTCGGAAATGATTTTAAAGAAGGGTTCTTCCGGGTAAGCGAAAGGCAGGTTCATCTTTTCGCGCACGTCAATGATGCGCCAGATGCGTTTTTCCCACATGATGTCGCTTTCACGTACAGGCTGGTAAGACAGCACGCGGCGCTCCGTCATGATTTCTTTTTCCACCACTTCGTCCAGGGGAGCGTCTTCTACAAAGACGGGCTCGCTGGTTTCGGTGGCTACTTCAATTTCTTCAGGGTCTTGGGCCCATACACCGGCAACACCCATCAGGATAAAAAAGGCAAAAGCCAGTAGTTTTTTCATAGCTGTGTGCATGGCTCGCGTTTGAGTGATTAGAGGAACTGTGTGTTTAGCATTTCGAAGGAAACACCTCAACCGCTAAAAAACGCGGTTGAGGTGTCAATGTTGTATGCTTATTTGATCTTAAAGGCAAGGCCACCGATGTTACGGGCAGCTGCATCGCCCGGGCAACGTACTTTGATCTGGTCAAAGAAGTACGCGTCACCTGGTTTTGCTTTTTGGATCATGCCGCCTACGGCACCATTCCAACGTGCACCAGCGTTTTGCTCGGTGATCGGGTCCTGGCGTTTGGCGAAGTAAGTGAATTCAAAACCAACCACGTCGCATTTTGCTTCGAAGTCGAAGTTTTCCAGCACCGGTACGATACCGCCCTGTGCCTTGAACTCCCCGTTGCCCATTTGACCGCCGCGGTGCTTCATGCCCAGTGTAGGAACCGGGTCAGGAATGCGCTTTACGCGGTACTGGAATTTTTGGGAGGCACCGCCACCGGAAACGGTGATGGATGCTTCACCCGGGGTAGTGGCCCTCACGATGTATTTGCCAGAGCCATTGGGGTTGAGTGACACACCCGAGGCAGACACGTTGATGTCTTTTGTGGCTACGCCGGCAGCAGACACCGAAATGGGGTTGTCTACACCGATGTAAAACACGTTCATTTTGTCGAGAGAAATGGCCACTGCGCGCTGACCGACTTCGTATTTGAAGTCTTTGCTGTAGTTTTTCACTTCACCCGTCAACGGATTTTTCACGTTGATGCTCACTTTGAACGGCTTTTCACCCAAACCGGAAGCGGTTTGTTCGAAGTGTGCGATGCCGTCCTTGATGGGGAGGCCGCTGCCGTTGACAGAGATGCTCACGTTGTCGGCCGTTGTGCTGAAGGCGCTCAGGAAAATGTCGGCAGAGAATTTTTCGCCAGCAATCACATAGCTTTTTTCAGCAGAGAAAGCCGGTTGGAAGGCATCAAATTTGATGTCTGTTGCGTTCATTTTTTCAGCAGCCCAGTTCATTACAGCCGTAGCGGAGCTTTTCGCATCGCTTTGCAATTTGCCCATCATGGGGAAAAGTGCAGCCACAGGCATTTGTTTGAACTTGTACTCTACCCAGGTTTTAGACTTGGAGTTTTGCGGAATCGCTTCCACCTCCAATGGAATTTTTACATTCGCGTCATTACCAGTCAAGTCCAGGAATTTCTTCCGGTATTCGTTCACTTTGGCTTCGATCTCATCACCCAGTTTTTCGTTCACGAACATCTTGGTGGTGATGTCTTTGTTCTTCATATCCTTGGGGATAGTCGGATCATACTTAGACGGACCTTTGGCTTTGTCGAACAGTTTTTGGCGAATACCGTCAATATAGGCTTGAAACTCCTGAGCCAGGCGGTTGGCCTCCTCGGCTTTTTGTTTGTAATCCTGGTTGACCGGCGTATTGTAGGCATCCGCAGTCTCTGTGATGCTTTTCAACAACGCTGCATTGCCTTTGTCTACAATGCCGCGGCTGCTGGCAAGGCCTTTATCTAAAGAGAAGAAGGCATTCATAACCTCGGCAGAAACGTTCAACGCAAGCAGTGCGGTAAGCACCAGGTACATGAGGTTGATCATCAGCTGCCGCGGTTCCTTTGGAATGGACATATTTTCCTTGTTTTATGCTTTAAAAGGAAGGGGTTACCAAAAGGAGCGCGTCAATTATTGACGGCCGATGTTGCTCATGGCGGCCAGCATGTTGCCGTAAACCGTGTTGAGCGAACCCAGATTTTTGTTCAGTGCACCGATGTGGTCTTTGTACGCCTTCACGTCTTCAGCCGATTTGGCCATATCAGACATGGCTTCGTTCATCTTCGTGTAGAAGTTGCTCATTGACTTGATCTGATCCGAAGTGCCGGAGAAGTCCACTTCCTGGAGCGCCTTGAGGGCACCCATGCTTTTGGACATAGACTGCAGTTCGGTCAGCATACCGCCCAACTGGCGCTCTATCACATCGCCATGCAATGGTGCCACGTCAGGCATTTGAACATTGCCTCCACTTGTCAATGGTTGAATACGGGAGTCATAGTCGTCAAGACCCGGATACAGTTTGTGCCAGTAGTAATCCGGATCCGGACCGATGAGGCCAAGGAAAAGGAAAATGATGGCCTCCATAGTCAGACCGATGACCAACATCTCAGAAGCGCCTTCCCAGCTTTCCAATTTGAAGAGGGCACCCATAAGAACGATGGCGGCGCCGACACCGATGAGGAGGTTTTTAAAGTACTTGAAACCTTTTGATTTGATGAAACTCATTGGTTGAATGACTTTTTAAACAGTTACGAATGATTGTCCCCAGCGGGGGCGGTTTGGTTCAGCAAAAGTGAGGCAAAAGTAACATGATGATGTTATATATTCGAAAAATATTCGAATAAAAACCGTAAGTAATTAAAAAACAAATAGCTGGCATGCAAAATACATAGCCCAAGAATAGGGTTTTCCAGCTATTTGTCTTATCAAATGGACGTGCAACGCTGACTTACTCCTCCAATTAGAAATCATTGATGGAGCGGCCCAGGAACGTCAGCACACAACGGAAGCCGATGTAGCACTTTGTGGTATCCTGGTATTCGAAAGTACGGGTATTGGTTTGGAGATAATACGCTATGTCTTTCCAGGAGCCGCCGCGAATCACTTTGCGTTTTGCGGTTTTGGCATCTTCCTCCTTGGCATCATAACGAATGTCGGAGTTCAAATCGTGCATAAAGGTGTACGAGTTCTCAAAGAACGCCGTTTCAGTCCATTCAGCTACGTTGCCGGCCATGTTGTAAAGGCCATAATCGTTCGGGTAGTAGCCGTCGGCCTTCACGGTGTACAAACCGCCATCTTCAGGGTAGTTGCCACGGCCGGGCTTGAAGTTGGCCAGCAAACAACCTTTGGCATTGCGGGGGTAGTACGCGCCCCAAGGGTAAGGAGCGTTATCGTGTCCACCGCGAGCGGCATATTCCCATTCATGTTCGGTGGGCAGACGGAAGTCTTCGGTGTTGATGCCCTCGTCGTTGTACATGTCCCAAATTTTGGAGCGCCAGTAGCTAAATCCTTTGGCCATTTTCCAGTTGACGCCCACTACGGGGTAATCGTCAAAAGCAGGGTGCCAAAAGTAGTTGCGCGTCATGGGCTCGTTGTACGAGTAAGCATAATCGCGTATCCAGCACAATGTATCCGGATAAACCTTTACTTTTTCTTTGCGCAGGAAGCTGGTGCGGTTGCTGTTGCGGTCGTGCGCGGCGCGCTGCCAATCCATCCACTGGTATTCAAACACCAGTTTGGACACGTCAAGCTCGCGGCGGCCCGAGAAGCGCTCGTTGCCCTGGTAGTACAGGCCTTCCAGCTCTTCGGAGCTTTCTTCCCAATCGATGGGTTCCTCCCAGTCGATCATTTGTTTGTCGGAGTTGCCATCGTCTTCCGCGTACAAACCCAGTTCTTCGTGGGCAAGTGAGTCAGAAACCCACTGCACGAACTGCCGGTATTCGTTGTTGGTGATCTCGGTTTCATCCATAAAGAAACCTTGAATAGAGATGGACTTTGGTCTTGCGACCATGTTGCGGCCGAGGTCTTCGTCGCCGGAACCAACGGTGACCACACCAGATGGAATGTAGACCATTCCATAAGGATTAATGCCTTTCCAGCTTGGTCGTTCGACCACACCTAATAGTTGGCCGGTTTCCTTTTGGCCGCACGAAGCAGCTACTACTGCCAGAAACAACAGAAGCAGGATTGAATTTTGTAGTTTTTTCATTTTAACACCCGTGTTTTTGCCTACTTAAATGTTCGGTTTGGAAAAGAGTCGTAAAGATAGGACGATTATGACGCTTGCAAGCATGATTTTAATATTTTTTCCCAAAGCATGTTTGGTCAAGCGCAAGCCACTAACGTTTCCTTAACGTTTTATTGTATGATCAAGTCGTTTTTTTAACAAAAAAGACAAGGATGCGGTCAGGAAACGCTTAAAAGAAACGTGGATTATAAATTACCGGCGGCAGCTTGCCTACTCCAATGGGTTTATTCAAGCTGTACCGCAACAACAGTTCATGGCTTCCCCGGTGTACATCGCGCAGCGCCGACAGCGGAATGTCATAGCCATAAGCCAAAATGGTTTTTTCATTCAAGTGAAATCCACCCAGTATACTTATGGCATCCCGCGAATTGGCACCTGGCCCCCTGTAAGAAGCGCCGGCAAATATATTCTCTTGCCATTGCACGACAGATGAAATCTCAACTTGTGTCTCAATTATGTCACTTTTAACTAAAAATGATGGTCGTATGGTAACCCCCTCTGGCGTTCCGAACCGATAATCGCCTTGAATAATGACCTGCTCTACCGGTTTGAGCCGAAATCCGCCGTTCGACGCTTCTAACCTCGGTGCAAAAATGGGCTGTACCGCTACCCCCAAATTGAGTTGGCCCAACACGGCCCAAAGCCCCGCTTCTACTATGGGGGTACCGGCCGTCACATTGCCCTCTGGCAACAAGGGGTCGTTGTGCTGGAAAATGCCGCTGGGCGCGTCGTATGTCCCTTCTGGCGCGCGCAACTTGGCACCATCTAATGCATATTGCAAATAACCGGCGCTCACACCGGCTGATAACAGGCCCTTGCGGCCCAAATTGATCTGGTAATTGTAACTCAGGGCAACTTGTGTGGCCCGATGCGCCCCAATGGCGTCGTTGTCTATTTTCAAACCCACCCCGCTGTTGATGGCATATACAGGCAAATGGGCATTTACATGCTGGCTGATGGGTGCCCCCTCCAGGTTGCTCCATTGCTGCCGGTATACGCCTGTTGCCACCAGGGTGTTTTCCAATCCTGCATAAGCGGGGTTGTAAGCATACGGGTTCAACATGTACAGGCTGTATTGCGTCGTTTGTTGGGCAAACAGACCGGAAGAGAGGAGGAGTATGGAATACGGAATACAGAATGCGGCATGCGGAATGCGGAATAAGGCGTATGGAAAAGGCATAAGCTTGGTATTTTTTCGGTTAAGGTTGAATTAGTTCGCGATAGGATTCTATGGTTAAGACAGGGCGTTGGCAGGCGTAGTCGCGGCAAACGTATATGAGCGCGTCATTTTCGCCTGTTTTGTCGACCAGGAGAGGCAGGGTGTTGTTGTCAGGCAGCGTGGCTGCCCATACAGCATTGGGCGCAAAGACTCGTTGGAGTTCGCGGACTTTTTCAAACGCGTTTTGCCCCACCACAGCCACCTCATGCCATCCGTAGGCAGCGTGTTGGATTGCACAGGCCCACCGTTCGAAAGACAGGGGGAAACGCTCAACCGTATCGCGAAGCTTGAGCAACATGTTTGTCGAAAGCGTTCGCCAGTCACGGCGGTCGAGGTGCAGCCCCAAACGCTCGAGGTTGAGCGCCATGGTGCTGTTGCCCGATGGTGTGGCGTTGTCGTACAAGTCTTTTTTGCGCATGATCAGGTCGTGGCGGCGGCTGTCCGTAAAATAAAACAGCGCGCCGTTTTCTTCCCTGAAATAACTCAAAACGACGTTGGTATATTTTTCAGCTTCCTGCAAATAATGGACATCAAAGCTGATTTGGTACACATCAATGAGCGCAGCGATCAAAAAGGCGTAATCATCCAGAAATGCATCGTATTGAGCCCTTCCGTCTTTCCAGGTGTGGTACAGGCGCTCGCCATCCACAAATTTATCAAGCATAAAGGCCATGCTGCGTATGGCGTTTTGTTTCCAGGGCTCATGGCCTGTGGCGGTGTAGGCTGCCGCATAAGCCGAACACATGAGGGCATTCCAGTTGAGCAGGCATTTGTCGTCCAAACCTGGGGGAATGCGTTGATCCCTGACCCGCAGCAATACGGCGCGGGCATAACGCATGCGGTTGCGCAGGGTTTCCGCTTGCATGTTGTTGGCCGCAGCGAACTCGTCGTAATCCATCGTACGCCGTAATATATTATGGTGTTCCCAGTTGCCCTCCTCGCTCACGTCGTAAAATGAACAAAACAAGGTGGCGTCTTCTGGTGCCAACAGATTTTCTATTTCCGATTTGCTCCACACGTAATATTTACCCTCCACGCCTTCAGAATCGGCGTCTTCTGCCGAGTAAAAGCCGCCTTCCGGATGGGTCATCACGCGTTCGATGTATCCCAAGGTTTCCTCAATGGTTTCCCGGTAACGGGTTTCGCCAGTCAGTTTGAGCGCATCCGACAGCACGGTGACCAACAGGGCGTTATCGTACAGCATCTTTTCAAAATGCGGCGCCAGCCATTCCCGATCGGTGCTGTATCGGGCAAATCCGCCTGCAAGTTGGTCGTAAATCCCGCCCTGAATCATCTTGTCGAGCGACAGCCGGGCGTGCTCCAACGCTTCCGGATTGCCGGTAAAATGGGTGTAGTGGAGCAGAAACTGGATGGCCATGGTAGACGGGAACTTGGGCGCGCCGCCAAAACCGCCTTCCACCCGGTCAAACCGCTCGCGCATGCGGTAGTAGATGTTGTCGAGCAAATCGCGCGTAAAAGGCTGCACCGACTTTTCCAGCAGCAATTCCAGCGCAGGAACCGTAGAGCCCGTTTTTTGCACCAACACCTCGTCGTTTTTTTCCATAAACCCCATGAGGCGGTCTGCCTGTTCGAACACGGTTTCGCGCTTGGTGTCCCACAAATTGGATAAATGTTGCATGAGTTGCAACCACGATGGTCGGTTGTGGGCAGGCAGAGGCGGGTAGTATGTGCCGGCATAAAATGGCCGGGCGTCGGGCGTCAGGAAACAATTGAGGGGCCACCCACCGCCGCCGGTGAGTATTTGGCAGGCTTCCATGTAAATGGCGTCTACGTCCGGGCGTTCTTCCCGGTCTACCTTGATGTTGATGAAATGCGCGTTCATGAACGCCGCGATGTCCTCTTTTTCAAAAGACTCGCGTTCCATGACGTGGCACCAGTGGCAGGTGGAATACCCAATGCTGACCAAAATGGGTTTGTCCTCGGCCTTGGCGCGTTCAAAAGCCTCCGGCTTCCAGGCATACCACTCCACAGGGTTATGCGCATGCTGCAGCAGGTAGGGGGATGTTTCGTGTATGAGTAGATTTGTCATCGCGATTTTGGAATGCGGAATTCGGAATTTTCTCATCCTTTCGGATTTTATGCATCATTTCCAATAATTTAGCAAAAAAACAGAGGGAATGTGCAAAT
>JBMOHO010000155.1:0-8871 GCA_049317805.1 Saprospiraceae bacterium | reverse complement strand
GGTTTAAGGTACGCAAAAGGCGCTGACAACAGCAACACCCGTCTACCAAATCCACCTTACCCCCACCTGAAACGAGGTGTTTAAGCCGCTATCAGCATCAATAACCCCCGCAGGGGTCAAATTATTGGCCACTGCGGTTTTGTTTTTTCGCAAAAACGCCACCTGCTCCATGGCCGTCAACTCCAGGTGTTTGCCCAGCCGATAACCCACACCTGCCGAGGCGGCAAACTGCCAACGCTGCTCCTGCCTGGTGAGGGTGCGGTTCAGGGAGCGGGTCGACGACAGTTGTACATCCTGCTGGTTGTTGTATGCCACCTGTTCGTACCCTTGCACACCCAACAGATAGGAGACTGTGCCGCCGGCGTACACGCGAAAGCGCTTGCGGGGTTGCCAAAAGAGGTGTATCGGCATTTCCAGTTGGTGTCGGTTGCGGATGGAGGCGTCGAGCACGCCCGGAATGCTCTGGATATTGGTTGGAACCGCTTCAAAATCCAGCAGTCCGCTTGAATCCAGATTGGTAAAACCGTTCAGGGTCACGCTGTTTCCCGGATCTGTACGCCGATAATGGGTCAATCGGTAACCCAATGCTGCACGCGCGCCAAAATGGCCATTGGCCGGAAGCCAGTCGACACCGGCCGACAAACCTCCCACATCAGGTTTCCACGTTTCCTGCCAGCCGATGTGGCCGCCCACGCTCAGGCGCCACGCACGGTTGTTGGCCTGGTCGGGCTTGACGGGCATGTCGTGTTGAACGGGCTGCAAGCGGAGGTCGCTACTGACCGATAAAGTGGCGTTGCGCTGTGGCAAAGAATCAAGCGCTGTTGGTTGAGGGTGAAGCAAAGTGGTATTTATGGTAGAAAAAATCGGACTTGGCGCGGGCGCTACCATTGCGCCGGTTGTGTCTTGTGCATTGGACACGGCAGATGCTGCCTGCACATGAACCAGCGGATCAGTTGTGTAGAGGGGCAAGACATTGTTTGGCCGCCCGGGCTGCCCGGGACGGGTTGTCGGGCTGGCAAAAGAAGCCTTTTGATCCAACATGGATTTGTTTTCCGGTATTTCCGGCACCGATACACTCGTTTGCGGGGTAGCGGCAGCCTCCGGGTCACGCCGAAGGTCAGCCGCCGCTATCGGTTCGGTTGCAGGCACCTGGTGGTTTGGGGTAGTCCGTTTATGCTGTATCATCATGGCTCCAAGCCCTGCTGCTGCGAGCAACAGAAACCAAAAAAAGAACGGTCTTTTGCGCCGTTGTTGTGGCATCGCCTCATCCAGTTGGGCACGCAATGCCGCCCAGGCGCGGTCAGTTTGTGTAGGTGTATTCATGGTTGCGTGGCGCTGCGGATTTCATACGCTTCGAAGCCGTGGTTAAGTAAGTAAGTGCGCAAAAGCATGCGGGCGTTCGACAAATGCCATTTGCTTGTGCCTTCGCTGATGTGCAGGGTTTCGGCAATTTCGCGGTGTACATATCCTTCAATGGCGTACAGGCGGAAGACCTCCCTGCTGGCAGGCGGCAGGGTACCCAGGGCGTTGAGGATATCGGTTTCAAAACACTGTGCCAGCCCGCCCGCGTTGGTATCTGCCGCGTCTTTTTCTTCCAAAACGAGGAAATGCGCGTAACGAGCGTTTTTTCGGTAATGATCGGCTAAGCTGTGGTACACCAATCGGCGCACCCACCCTTCGAGGCTGCCCCGGAAGGCAAACGTGTGTATTTTCAAAAACACCTGCATGAAACCGCCGTTGACAATTTCGATGGCCGTTTCTTCGTCGCGGGTGTGTCGTTTGCACATGGCCAGCATGGTGTCGAAAAACCGACGAAACAAGGCCTCCTGTGCGCGCCGTTCGTTGCGCACACAGCCTTCAACCAGGGCCTCGTCTGTCGTGAATTTCTTTTTCAGCATGATGGTGGTTTAAAGCAAGAGGCCGAAGCCCAACTCCAGTCGTTTGTTCAAGATGCGGTCTGTGCCGTAAACGTTTTCTGTAGAGCCCCAATGACGCGTTTTTTGCTGAAAACTCAGGCCTCCGTGCATGGTAAAGTGGTTTCCAAAACGATAACCCACTTGCACTTTGGCCACGGGGCCGCCGTCAAAATCATTTGTATCGCCCCAGTTGTTGGGTATTTTGCCCGTCCAGGCATAACCCAATGACAGGGCACCGTAAGGGCTAATCCGCCGTTTCATCCAGTAACTGCGCACTTCCAGCATCAGCGGGTACGTCACGGGTTCGTAGCCGCTTTCCGGATCATAGGTTTCTACGCCCAGCCCTATGCCTGCGCCGAGGAACCGGTTGAACTGGAAGCCGCTGACGTGGTACAGGCTGAGTCCGGGTATGGCGTCGCCAAAATAATTGTTTCCCGGTAAAATGGCGGTACGGGTGTGGTGAAACCAGCCTTTTTCCTGAAAACGATAGGTTTTGGAAATTTTGGTCTCCGTTTTGGTCTGGCCGCAGCCTTGCACAACCCGCTTAACCCGGCTGCCGTTGATGTGCAACATCAAGCCCGACCAGGTTTCGATGACCAGTTGTCCCTTGTATTCGTATGATTTCAGTTGGCCGGTGAATACCGAGCCGTCTTTGAGGAACACCTGGTCTTTGCACGAGGCGGTGTCGGCCGTTTGCGCAGGCGCACTTGCGGCCGTCCACAGGACGGCCGACAAGATCGCGCAGATGTATTTGACATAAACCGTCATGATCACAGGGAGCTGAGCAATTTGGGATCAGCGGGGTTGCTCACGTCAAACAGGTAGAGGCCGTCAGGGCCCACCACCAGCAGCAGGTTGTTGCCAAGGTAAGCGGCGTCCTGGGTTTTCCATTGGGTCAGGTGTGCCACCTGCGTGAGGTTGGGTGCCTGGGTTTTGTCGAATACTTTGAGGCCGTCGTCGCACACAAACAAGTGGGTTTCGGTCAGGGCCAGGCCCATCGGATCGGTCATGGGTATGGTAGCCACCTCAGTGGCGTTGGGGAGCTGGCGGATGTCGACCACGCTCAACTGGTTCACTGTGCCATTGACGCCGTTGTTGCAGGTGCGGCCGTTGCGGATGGTGACGTAAGCGAAGTTGTCGTCGCAAATAACCGGGTCACAACCGGAAGCGTGTTGAAATACCTGCGACAAGACGGGCTGATTCGGGGTGCTGTTGTTGAAGATGTACACGGCATTGGAAGAGCCCACAAACAACCAGTTGTCCCAGGGGAAAATGGTTTCAATGTCCCAGCCCACCGATTGGGTTTGCACTTCCTGCGGGCAAGCCGGGTTATCGACATTGAAGGTGATCAGGTTGTTGTTGTCTATGCCGTAGAGGAATTGCGGATGCTGCGCAAAGCGGGCGTAGGAACCGGCAATGCCGGCATTGACAACTGCTGAGCCGCCGTTTTGGATACCGGGTTGCACATCAAATGCCGCTATGTCAATAAAAATGTTGGATCCGTTCCAGAACCAGGGGTTGTTGAAGCGGCCGTCGGCACAATCAATGATTTCGGTCGTTTCGGTGCGGGTATAATCGACAATGTACCCGCGTCCTTGATCAAAGCCGAACATTTGATACACGTTTTCTTCCCGGCATACTTGTACGGGTTGTTGCATGTTGCTGATGTCAAAGGTAACGAGGTCCATATACTGATCGGCGTACAGGTAGTGGTCGCGGATGGCCATATCAACGTTGCCGGGCAGGTTCCAGAAAGCGATTTGTTGCGGTTGAGCAGGATTGCTGTAGTCGATGACGTGTATGCCTTTGTTGCGTTCGCCGAGGAAAAGGTATTGTTTCCAGGCGTAGATTTTGCCGGTTTCGCCGATGGGGCGGGGGCCTTCCACCGTGATGCCTGCGCGGGCCTGGGCTTCGGTGAGGTACACGGGTTCGAACTGAACGAAAGTGCGGGTGCTGCGGCAGTCGTCCTGCAGGCAGTGGGTAAACAGGGGCAGCGCAAGGAGCAGGAGCGCGAGGCGGGAGAAGATAGGCATGATGTTATCCATTTTTGGTGTGATGAATGGATAGACGGTATAAGCGGTTCAAAGGGTTGGGTGCACGCTTGGCTTGTTTTTGACCACAGAGGATGGGAGGTTAAGGGAGAAAAGCCTGTCCCCCCTCAACCTCCCCCTCCTCTGTGGTCAAAAAAACCCGCCAAAGGCGGTAAAACCTCCCTTAACCTCGCGTCTTCTGTGGTCAAAAAAACCCGCCAAAGGCGGTAAAACCTCCCTTAACCTCGCGTCCTCTGTGGTCAAAAAAAACCCGCTAAAGGCGGTAAAACCTCCCTTAACCTCGCGTCCTCTGTGGTCAAAAAAAACCGCTAAAGGCTGTAAAACCTCCCTTAACCTCGCGTCCTCTGTGGTCAAAAAAACCCGCCGAAGGCGGCAAAACGCTCCCCCCTCAACCCTCCTCCCCCCCTCCAATCAAAAAAGACACGCGATGTGTCGTTGGTTTTTTTGAGAAAAATTCCGTACCTTTGTGGCCTTTTAGAAAAACCTCCGTCTATACGGCGGTTAACGGGCTCGCCCATTTCTGACTGTTTGGCAAATTTTGTTTGACGCAAAACGTTTTTCTGGTGTTCTGCCAGAAAATATCACACGATAATCGAGTTTTGTAAAATAAAATTTGCATCATCAAAACCGGCTACAGCGCTCTCGAGTGCGGGGTTGCCGGGATGTTGTTACTCGATTATTGTTTCTTACATGACTACTTTTCAAGACCTGGGTATCCAGGACGATTTGCTCAAAGGCATCACGGCACTGGGATTTGACGTCCCCACGCCCGTACAAGCCCTTGTTATTCCTGCCGCGTTGAAAGCCGAGCAGGACATCATTGCCCTGGCACAAACCGGCACCGGCAAAACCGCCGCCTTCGGCTTGCCCCTGCTCCAGCGCATCAACCCGAACGAACGGGGCGTGCAAGCCCTCGTGCTGTGCCCCACCCGCGAGCTCTGCGTGCAGGTGTCGCTTGACCTGGAGCGCTACTCCCAGTTTGCCCACCAGTACAAAGTGGTGGCCGTGTACGGCGGCGCAGGCATCGAAGGTCAAATTCGCCAGATCAAGGCCGGCGCTCAGATTGTGGTGGCCACCCCAGGCCGCCTCATCGACATGCTCGACCGCAAGGCGCTTAGCTTGAGCAACGCGCACTGCGTGGTGCTCGACGAAGCCGACGAAATGCTGAACATGGGCTTCCGCGAAGCCATCGAAACCATCCTGTCGGCCGCAGAAGGACGCGAGTCCACCTGGCTTTTCTCGGCTACCATGCCTTCCGATGTGCGGGCCATCGCCAAGCGCTACATGAAGGATCCGATGGAGATCAGCGCGGGCGTGCCCAATGAAGGCAACGCCAACATTGAACACATCTATTACATCTGCCGGGCCGACGACCGTTTTGCCGCGCTCAAACGCGTGGTAGACGCCAATCCGGGTATCTACGGACTCATTTTCTGCCGCACCAAAATTGAAACCAAGGAAATTGCCGAGCAAATGATCCGCGACGGCTACGACGCTGAGGCCCTTCACGGCGACCTGGCTCAGGCCGACCGCGACCGCGTGATGCAGCGTTTCCGCGAACGAAACCTCCAACTGCTCATCGCCACCGACGTGGCCGCCCGCGGCATCGACGTAAGCGAAATCAGCCACGTGATCAATTACGGTCTGCCCGACGAGCCGGAAATTTACACCCACCGCAGCGGCCGTACGGGTCGCGCCGGACACCTCGGGGTATCCATCAGCATCATCACGGTGAAGTTTGAGGAGAAAATCCGCCAAATCGAAAAGCGCAGCAAGGCTGTTTTCAAGCGCGAACGCTTGCCTACCGGCGCCGACGTGTGCGAGAAACAACTCTTCCACATCGTGCAGGCCATCCACAAACAGGAAGTGCAACAGGCCGACATAGAGCCTTCCTGCCGCGCATATTTGAAGAACTGAAAGACCTCAGCAAAGAAGAACTCATCAAACGCTTCGCCAGCGTGGAATTGAACCGATTCCTGGATTACTACCGCGACGCGCCGGACATCAACCCGGCTGCCCGCGGCGAACGGCGCAAATCGGACGGCCCTGCACGCAGCGAAAACGGCATGGCGCGCCTGTTTGTCAACATCGGCATGATGGACGGCGTGAGCAAAGGCGAATTCATGGAACTGCTGGCAGAAGGGGCTGGCATACCCAAACAATCGATCGGCCAGATTGACCTGCGCAAAACGCACACCCACTTCGATGTGGATGCGGCCTTCGTGACGGCTGTCAAACGCGGCTTGCCGGAGTTCAGCATCAATGGCCGCAGCTTGCGGGTAGACGATGCGACGCCCGAGGGCAGCGGCGGCGGCGATCGGCCATTTCGGCGCAAACCACCCACCGCACGGTTTGAGCGGGGTGGGCCGCCAAAGAAGAAACGGTACTAAACCACGGTTTTTTTACCACTTTTCCTTATTAACCACTAAGGCACTAAGAGACACTAAGAGACACTAAGAAAAACGAGGGCGCCTCCCTCAACTTAGTGTTTCTTAGTGCCTTTACCACTAAGGCACTAAGAGACACTAAGACACACTAAGGAAACGAGGGGGCCTCTCTCGACTTAGTGTTTCTTAGTGTGTCTTAGTGCCTTAAGTGGTAAATCCGGTCAAAACCATCATTACCGGCCGTCTAATTTGGAGAGCAGTTTGTAAAACCGCCAGCCAGCAAACAGCAAAATCAAAAAGGCCAGCAAGTAGATTGCATAAGCGGCTGTTTTTGTGATGTAGCCGCCCATGAAACACCAGGTGGTGACCATGTTGATGACAACGACTAGGAGGAAAAGGAGCAAGTTATTGCGCATAGGGCCATATTTTGATGCTGTGATCATGTTTATGGACAATTCTCTACACCGCATGATGACAGGTTTACCAGTTCAAAATACCACTAACCGGTTTGTTGATAATCAGTTACAGCTTGCGAACAACCCACGACAGTACAACGAACAGCGCGATGCTTAAAGCCGTTTTTGTCGGGTAGCTCAAGTCGACGGTGTGTACAACGTCTGCTGCGGCATCCAGATACACACCAAAAGCAACTGCATACAGCGCAATCCAACCAAAGTGAATATCTCCAGACTTGTTGTTGCGCCACAAGGAAAATCGGTTTATGGCGAACAGGGCAACAAGTAATGCGGTGGTGGCAATGAGGGTAGGGTACAGGTATGGCATATTTATTTCAATTGTACTGCTGAGGCGAAGTAAAAGTCGTGGCCATACAATATTCCAGTAACGGGGTCAATGCTAAATTCCTGATAGTTGGCTTTTCTGACCGGGTTGTATGTTTGCCAGAGCAGCTTGCCGGTAGCAGCCTCTACACACACGAATCTGAAGCTGCTGTTGAGGTATATTTTTCCGTTATAATGGTGTATTTCTCCTTCCCCACTGCCGTTTATGTTTGTTTGCCAAAGGATATTTCCGGTTGGTGGGTCTAACGCGTAAAGTAATTTCTGGTTGCTCGGATTGACGTACAGCACGCCATCGACCAGTAAGGCGTATTTGCTATAGACTTGAGCAGGATAGTCAAACTTTTTTTTCCAGACCAGCAGTCCAGTGGCGATATCGTAACAGAATATGGTTTCTATACCGAAAAAAAACATGTATTGGCCAAAGCACAGTGGGGGCTGCACCCCGGAATCTCCAGAAGGGTCCTGGTCCTGAATATTCCAGATTAACGATCGGGTGCGCAGGTTGTACGCGTAAAGGTCTACACGTCCGTCGTTCATTTTGAAGTTCCATTGACGGTGCTGAAAAAACAGAATGGTATCGCCGTTTGCGTCCAAACCAAAGCCCGGGGGTTCAAATCCACCCTCATAGCCATCTGTTTTATACACGTTAAAGAGAGTGTCCCACTGGCCGGTAGCATAATGAGCCCGCACCAGGTAGGTGTTTTTGTTCAGGATAACCGAATCGTAATGCGAGTGATAAACGTATTCGCCAATGGCCGCAATGCGCGGTACGCCCCTTTGATTTGGACCTGTTAAGGAAGTGAGCCATTTTGTTTGCCCAGTATTGGCATCAATACAATAAATTCTTCGCCAGTGAGATAGGATGATGTTGTCTTTAATTTTTACGGTGCCATTTGGGTTGATGGGGGCCGTTCCGGGAAGAATTTGGTCGCGCCATTCCCAGAGCAATTCGCCAGTGTAGGCATCGCGCATTTTGAGGAATTCTTTATTTTCGTCAAAAAAAAGCTGAGAAAACAGTACTTTATCGCCAAATGGCAAAGGAACCATGCAGAGGTAATCTGTGGTGTCGTCGCTAAGGGGTTTGGCCCAGATGGCTTTCAGGATGCTGGTATCGCAACAACCTTCGCAAAAGCACGGCGGTGGTGGTGGCGGCCCTACAACCTCTTCAGGCTTGCCGCAACTCAGGGTGCAGCACAAAAGGACAATCGAAGGGAAAAGCAGTATTCTCATGTTGAAAGTTTTAAAGGCTCCGCCGCATTAAATACAAGGGCGCGGCGGAGCGTGATGGTGTGTGTTATTGCTCTTCAGTGATGAAATAACCGCCATGAGATCCCTCGAACACATCCACGAGTTTGGCTTTTGTGTTGGAATCATTCCGCATCTGTTGGTGGTTAGAATGCAGCATCTGTGCAATTCTTGCGCCGCTAAAACCTTGTGCGGACTCTGCAACAACTATTCCGTCGTTATCCCGTTCGATCAAATTGTATAGAATAATGGGAAGTATTTCGGCGGTGCAACCATTATGAGGACCAGAGGATTGACAATCTGCCGGAGAATCAGCAGCATATTCATATTCGTAAATGGTGTTGCCATCGTAGTCTACAATATCGCAAACGCAAGTAAGGTGTGGTACTTCAAACGTTTGTAATTCCAGCGCTCCAATGAGGTATTTATACCTTTCATTAGCACCATTGAGCCAAAAATATCCAAGTTGATA
>JBMOHO010000154.1:0-8890 GCA_049317805.1 Saprospiraceae bacterium | reverse complement strand
CATTCACCTTCACAAATGGTTACAGGAGGCAGGTTTTTTGTATTGGCTGGCAGCATATTGAGTTGCTGTCGCACCACGCTGTCGCAACCCAGGTAAGACGTAAGTGTAGTGTTCAGCAGTTGGGTGCCAGTGTAAAAGTTGCCGTCTATCCATTCCACACTTTGGCCAAAACAGATGGTGAGCGGCGGGAGTATCGTGGGTGGAAGGGGGGCCACGGCGACGGGCAGGCAGGTAGGTGCCACATTGTAGCAGTCGTTGTCTGGCCGAACACACACCTGGCCGCTGCTGGATCCGAAAGTGACATCGACCGTGTTCCCGGCGCTTACCGGCCCGCCCATGCCGTTGATCGTGCTGCCGGGAGGGATCGTCCAGATGTATTCACAGGCGCCAAATACTTCCGGTACCGTGTATGTAGCTGTGGCGCCCGGACAAACGCTCGTTGGGCCTGACGGAACCGCAGCGGGTCCGATAGGAGGGGCTGTGGCGCTGCCGCTCGTCACACTGACAGTGTATGGGCAAACGGCGGGGCCGTTGTTGTCAAACACCAGGTAATACGTACACCCGGGCGTCAGGGGTTCAGTATTGGAAAATGCATACGTGGTGGCTTGAAACATTTCTGTGTTGCATTCCGATATCAGGTTGAACGTGTTGCAGTCAGGTGTTTCATAGATGCCCATTTCGATGCTGTTGCCCACGGAGCAGTTTCCGACGGCGACATCGATAGACAAATCGGTGGAGCCAGCGACAAAGCCCACCCATCCCATGGTATGCACCACAAAAGTGCAAAACCCAGGTGGCGATTGCCCTGGCGAACCCAGGGAAGAGGAATTGGTGTAACCATCAAGGTCGCAAACAATGCAGGCAGCCGAACAGGTATTGGCCATGGGCTGGCCCGGAGCGCAGGGTGCCTGCGCTTGGGCGGCATAAAAAACAAAGACACAAAATAAAAGACAGTAATAATTCCGCATTGGCCCGTTTTGTCGCGTGAAAAAATCTTTTTTCCATGTTGCCTTTTGCTAAACCTGGAAAATCAAAAGTAGGGCATTTTAGAATAACCTTGTCGTACCTTTAGGGGTCTTCAAAAAAAAACCTAAAAACATGATCAAATGTATCCCCTTTGCGCTGCTCGTGCTGTTGTTGTCTGCTTGTGACACCGGTAAAAACAGCGCTACGGAACCGTCAACGCCCGGCGTCGAAGTCATGACCATGTGGGTCAATTCCAAAAAAGTAGATTGCACCGGCGTAATGCCGATGCAATGCATGCAGGTTCAGTATGGAAAGGACATAGACGCCAACAGTTGGAAAAACTTTTACGACCCGATTGAGGGATTCACCTATGAAGAAGGGTACGTGTATTACCTGGAGGTGGAAAAATCTGAGCGGAAGTTTCCAGGAGGCCAGGTACCTGCAGACGCGTCGAAGTTTCAGTATAAACTTCGGAAGCAGATGAGCAAAAAAGCGTTGTAAGTTTATCTACCGGGTTTCTTTGCCGTTGCCGCCACGCCGACGGTTGGAGGAGCGTTTGGGGTTGGCTTCGCGGTCGCCGCCGCCAGAAGCAGTTTTGTCGGTCCGTGGTTTCGATTTGTGTGGGCCGCCGCTGCCTTTGCGGGCCGGGTTTCTGCCGCCCGAACGGCCATCGATACTGCGCGCCTTGGATGGGTCGTACTCCGGGCCTGTTCCGATGGCTTCTGGCAACGGGAGCTTGGGCACTTCACTGCCAATGAGCAATTCGATGCGTTTGAAACGCAATTGATCATCGGGGCCAATCAGGGTCAGGGCTGTGCCCTTTTTGTTGCCCCGGGCCGTGCGGCCTATACGGTGCACGTAGTCCTCGGCGTCGCGCGGACAATCGTAGTTGATGACGTACTCAATGCCGTCTACGTCTATGCCTCGGCTGAGCACATCGGTGGCTACCAGGATGTCGATCTTTCGGTTTTTAAACGCCATCATCATTTGCTCCCGGGCGTCTTGTTCGAGGTCACTGCTGATTTGGCCTACGTTGAGGCCTTTGGCCCTTAGTTTTTGGTAGAGGGTGCTGACGGCCAGTTTGGTTGAGCTGAAAACAAGAATACAGCTTCCGATTTTATCGGAGAGCAGTTCTACCATCAACGGTACCTTTTGGTTTTCGTGCACTACAAAAGCGCCCTGTGTAACGCCCTCGGCCGGTTTGGAGAGGGCGATGCTTACCGTGGCGGGGTTGTCCAGCAGGTCGTTGGCCAGGCGCAGCACGCTATCCGGCATGGTAGCGGAAAACAGCATGCTTTGGCGTTTGGGGTTGATGGCGCGGATGATGCTGAGGATGTCGGGCTGGAAACCCATGTCGAGCATCCGGTCGGCCTCATCCAGCACAAGGTGTCTCAGGCGCGAAAAATCTACATATCCCAATTTCATGTGGGCCATCAGGCGACCAGGTGTGGCTACCACAATGTCGACACCGCCCGAAATGGCGCTTTTTTCCTGTGCAAACCCTTTTCCGTCGCCTCCACCATACACCGCAATAGAAGAAACGCCAGTGAAATAAGAATAGGCTTCCACCATTTGATCAATTTGAACGGCCAATTCCCTTGTGGGTACGATGACAAGGGCCTGGGTAAAGTCGGCCTCATTGGATTCCAGAATCAGGTCGATGATGGGCAGGATGAACGCTGCCGTTTTGCCGGTGCCGGTTTGGGCGACGCCGATCAGGTCGCGGCCTTCAAGAATGAGGGGTATGGCTTGCGCCTGAATGGGCGTGGCAGTGGTATAATTAAGGGCCTCGATCCCGTCAATCAGACGCGGATGCAGGTTAAGATCAGTAAAATTCAAGAAGAAAATGTTTAAAAAACGGCCTTTTGTTCAAGACCTGAAAAATTAATACAAAGGTACAGATTTTCAGGCAGAAAGGCTAAAACAAAATTCGTCCTACGAGTATGCTCGCAGGACGAATCGTAATTTACTGAATAACAAATTTTTGTACTGAAACAAGTTTGTTTGATTCAATGCGTGCGTGGTACAACCCTTTCTGGAATCCGGCTACCGAAAAGACAGACTGGCCGGAAAGCTGTTGTTCCAAGACCAGTTTGCCCTGGGCGTCAAACAGGTGAAGGTAACCCTGTTGGCCGTTCAACAGTTCAACGTTCAAGCGATCGCTGGTAACGGTAGGGTAGCATTTTACCCATTGTGCCGCCTGCGGTTCGCCGGTAGCCACAGTCGGCCTGAAGACTACCGATTTAACTCCGGTGAGCACGTTGTCGCCGCTGTCGTCACTGTTGTTGTTGGCTGCGAGGCTGGAAAAATAATAGGTGATGTTGTTGCCTCCGGCAGCAGCGGGCGCCGTCCAGTTGAACGTCCAGGTTGTTTTTTGTGATACAAGCTGTTTGGGGTTCGAATGGCGCACGTACTGGCGGCTCATGATGCCGTTGGCCGTGTTGGACCCGCTGCCGGCAGTAAGGGTGCCTGCTTTCGCGTTGGCTCCGTCGAGGGCTGTCAGTTGAAATCCGGCGATTTCCGCGTTGCTCAAGTGCTCCAGGGTGATGGGGTATACCTGGCCTGCAAGTACGGTGTCGGGCACGCCGGTAATTGTTACCGTGCCGGTAAAGGCACCGCCACTGTGGCATCCGGATTGCTGGCAGGTTTTTTCGCCTGGCGCTCCGGTATTGGATGTGGGCGGATTGCTGGGGTTGTAAGCAGAATTAAGCGACCACACAGCCGCAAGCAAAAACAGAAGGGAAAAGTAGTGTTGGCGATTCATTGTCAGGAATGGTTTAGTGTTTTACTGAAAAGTAGTTTCTGATTTTTTGTTCATTTTTCTGTCATCATTACGTAACCGCGTGCCAATAGGATGCGTGTTAAAAAAAGAAACAGGTAGCCGGAGATTATCCGTGCTACCTGTTCATCCAGTCAAAAAAACCGGGGTATGTTGTCAGGCTTTAGCTTTTGACTTCCTCAAATTCAACGTCCTGAGCGCCATCAGCATCTGAGCCCGGCGCTGAGCCGGTGGCCGGATCATTGTCTGCTGCGCCTTGCTGGGTTGCCTGATAAATGTCTTGGCTGGCAGCATTCCAGGCTTCGTTGAGGGCCTTGCTGGCGGTGTCTATGCGGCTGAGGTCTTCAAGTTTATGGGCCTCACGCAACTCTACAAGGGCTTTTTCAATGTTTTCCTTGTGGTGCGCAGGCACTTTATCGCCGTAATCGCGGAGTTGCTTTTCCGTTTGGAACACCAACGTATCGGCCGTGTTCAGCTTTTCGGCGCGGTCACGGGCTTCCTTGTCGCTGACGGCATTCGCTTCGGCTTCGGCCTTCATGCGGGCTACCTCTTCTTTCGACAGTCCGGTACTGGCTTCGATTCGGATGTTCTGCTGCCTTCCGGAGCCTTTGTCCATGGCGGTGACCGACAGGATGCCGTTGGCGTCTATGTCGAAAATGACTTCCACCTGCGGCACGCCACGCGGTGCGGGCGGAATGCCATCAAGGATAAATCGGCCGACCGAGCGGTTGTCGCGCGCCATGGGGCGTTCGCCTTGCAGGACATGGATCTCCACTTGTGGCTGGTTGTCGGCAGCAGTGGAGTACACTTTAGACTTTTTGGTCGGAATGGTCGTGTTGGACTCGATCACCACGTCGTAAATGTTGCCCATCGTTTCGATGCCGAGCGACAATGGCGTTACGTCGAGCAGGAGCACATCGGTTACCGTACCGCTGAGTACGCCGCCCTGGATGGATGCACCTACGGCCACCACCTCGTCGGGGTTTACGCTGCGGTTGGGTTTTTTGCCAAAAAACTTCTCTACTTCTTCTTGTATGCGCGGGATGCGGGTGGAGCCGCCAACGAGGATGACTTCGTCGATTTCGCTTGTTTTGAGGCCGGCGTCTTTCATGGCCTGGCGGCAAGGCTCGAGCGTGCGCTGCACCAGTCCGTCGATCATTTGCTCAAATTTGGCGCGGCTGAGTTTTTTGACCAGGTGCTTGGGCACGCCATCTACTGCGGTGATGTAAGGCAGGTTGATTTCGGTTTCTGCACCGGCGGAAAGTTCAATTTTTGCTTTCTCGGCTGCCTCTTTCAGGCGCTGAAGGGCCATGGGGTCTTTTCGAAGATCCATTTTTTCATCGCGCAGGAACTCTTCAGCGAGCCAGGTGATGATGACCTGGTCAAAGTCATCGCCACCAAGGTGTGTGTCTCCGTTGGTCGATTTCACTTCAAACACGCCGCCTCCGAGTTCGAGGATCGACACGTCGAAGGTGCCTCCACCGAGGTCGTAGACAACAATTTTGAGGTCTTTGTCGCGCTTGTCGAGCCCATAAGCCAGGGCGGCTGCGGTGGGTTCGTTCACGATGCGTTTCACATCAAGGCCTGCCACGGCACCGGCTTCTTTGGTGGCCTGGCGCTGTGAGTCGTTGAAGTAAGCCGGTACAGTGATGACGGCTTCGGTGACGGTTTCGCCGAGGTAATCTTCTGCCACCTTCTTCATTTTCTGAAGCACCATGGCGGAAATTTCCTGCGGGGTGTACATGCGGCCGTCAATTTCTACGCGGCAGGTGTCGTTGTCGCCTTTAACCACTTTATACGGCACGCGGGTAATTTCTTCGGTGCGTTCGCTAAAGCGCATGCCCATAAACCGTTTGATGGACGAGACGGTGCGTGTGGGGTTGGTGATGGCCTGGCGTTTGGCCGGAGCGCCCACCTTGCGCTCGCCGTTATCGAGAAACGCCACGACCGAAGGGGTGGTGCGTGCGCCCTCATCGTTGGGGATCACTACGGGTTCGTTGCCTACCATTACAGATACGCAGGAGTTCGTGGTGCCCAAGTCAATGCCGATGATTTTTCCCATATTATTTTTTGTGCTGGTTCTTGTTGTTGTTGTTCATGAATGGCAATCAACAATCAACAATCCCTGTGCCATGCTGCCGCAACTGCCGAAATGGCAGAAACTGTTTGCACGCAGCTAAAATATTGACAGTATACTGCGCCGCATCTGCCATTTTGATGACGCACTGAAGGCTTTTGCATCAAAAACGGCCTTTCTTCGATCAATTTTCCCATTCTGACGATCATTTAACCGCAGGTATTGGTTTTTATCCGTTGTTTGCAAAAAAAATACTTTCCCATGCGAATACTATTCAGCTTGTTGATGTTCGTCTTCACCGTGGCGCTGCTGATCACCGGCGTTGTTTATTTGCTGGCGCGGGTGCTTTCACCTATTCTCAGCAACACCGACAGCAAAGCCTGGAAGGGGTTGTTGAAAAGCTTGGGCGAGCATTTGAACAAAAGGTATAATAACCTGGTGCCCTGGGACAAAGACATGCTCGGCTTGTTGTCGCTTAACCTGCAGGAAGAAAAAAAACCGGGCTGGCTCAACGGTGCCGCTTCAGGTGTATTCAGTACCATTTACCACGAACCGGTGCTGGCTTACGCGCAGCAGGGCATGGGCAGCAACAAGGTCACCCTGGCCCGCACCAGCAACCGCGAGTACGTGTTTAGGCAAAAAGCCAAGGAAACGGAAATATGGCTGAACCAACAACCACTGGGCCTGTACATTGACGGCAACCTGATTTCGGCCGGCCGGGGAGGCAAACTCATCGGCCGACTGGAACGCAAAAAGGACGAAGCGGCCTTTCCGGTGCTTTTCGGCGAGTCTACCACAGCCACCCTCAGCAATCCTTCGCTGATCAGCAGCCCCAATCCGCGGGCCCTGACCTTGTACCGCGCAGTAGACGCCGAAGAAGAAAATGCCCTGCTGGCTTTGGCCATTTTGAACATGACGGGCCAAGCGTAAGTTTAAGGGAGATGTCCACGCCAGAAAAAGTAAAAACCCCCAGTTTTCTCGACCAATTTCGTTCATTGAATACAGTGCCGCGGTTCTTCCAGATGATCTGGGCGGTTTCGCCGTACATGAGCACCCTCAACGCCGTGTTGAGGCTGGTGCAGGCCGCCCTGCCGGTAGCCATGCTGTACACCGGCAAAGAGATTATAGACGCCATAGTAGTGCTGGTTGGGCAGCCCGCCAACGCGTTGCCTTCCTGGGAACACCCGGTATGGTTTTGGCTTGGCCTGGAGTGCGGCCTGGCCATTCTCAACAGCCTGCTGGGGCGCGCCATTACGGTGGTGGATAACCTTCTGGGCGACCTGATGAGCAACGACAGCAGCATCCGCATCATGAAACATGCCGCCACGCTGGACCTGTATCAGTTTGAAAATGCGGCTTTTTACGACAAATTGGAGCGCGCCAGAACCTCCACAGCCGGCCGCACCATGCTCATGAGCATGGTGCTCTCGCAAATTCAGGATTTGATATCCATCCTTTTTTTGGTAGGTGCCCTGGCCGCTTTTAACCCCTGGCTGATTGTGTTGCTGGTGGTTGCCGTGATTCCGTCGTTTATGGGCGAGTCTCATTTCAACCGCCGCTCGTACTCCCTCACGCACTCCTGGACGCCCGAGCGCCGGGAGCTGGATTACCTGAGGTTCATCGGGGCCAGCGATCAGACAGCGAAGGAAGTAAAAATTTTTGGCCTGGAAAATTTCATCATTAACCGGTTTCGCGACATCTCGAACCGGTATTTTCTGGCGCACCGCAACCTCACCATTCGGCGTGCGGCCTGGGGCAGTTTGTTTTCCTTTTTGGGCACGGTATCTTACTATGCGGCTTATGCTTACATCGTGTACCAATCACTGTTGGGCCAAATTACCATCGGCACCCTGACATTTTTGGCCGGTTCGTTTCAGCGCATGCAAGGGCTTTTGCAGGGCATTTTGGGTCGTTTTTCCAGGGTTTCTGAAATGGCATTGTACCTGCGCGATTTTTTTGATTTTTTGGGGCTCCAACCCTTGTCTGGACAACACAACGGTGCCTTGCTCATCCCGCAGCCCATTCAGAAAGGTTTTGTTTTTGAAAACGTGAGCTTCCGGTATCCGAATACAGAGCGCTGGGCCATTCGAAACCTGAGTTTTACCTTGCATGCCGGAGAAAAGCTGGCTTTGGTTGGCGAAAACGGCGCGGGCAAAACCACCATTGTCAAATTGCTGGCTCATTTGTACGAGCCAACCGAAGGCCGTGTGCTGCTTGATGGCGTGCCCCTGTGCGACTACAACCCCGACGAACTCCGGCGCGCCATCGGCGTCATTTTTCAGGACTACTTCCGCTATGCCCTCACCGCCGCAGAAAACATCGCTGTGGGCAACATTGAACTGCGCGACAACCGCGCGGAAATCGTTCGGGCCGCAGAAAAAAGCCTGGCGGATGAAGTGGTGGACCAGCTGCCCGATCAATACGACCAAATGCTGGGTAAACGTTTTGAAAAAGGGGTGGATCTCAGCGGCGGACAATGGCAAAAAATAGCCCTTGCCCGGGCCTACATGCGCGATGCGCAACTGGTTATCCTCGATGAGCCCACCGCATCGCTCGATGCACGCGCCGAACATGAGGTGTTTCTTCGTTTTGCCGAATTGATACAGGGCAAAACCGGCATCCTCATCAGCCACCGCTTTTCAACCGTGCGCATGGCCGATCGAATTTTGTTTCTTGAACACGGACAACTGCTCGAACTGGGCAGCCACGAGGAACTGCTGGCGCAAGGCGGTAAATATGCAGAGCTGTTTCGTCTTCAGGCTCAGGGTTACGTATAATTATAAGCCGTTTTCAAAAAGAAGCATACCTTTGTCTCGCCCTGCCAAATCCATTTATCCCGTTTTTTAACGCATTGAAAAAAAGTAGTTTGTGATAGGCTGGATATTGTACAAGCCCTCTGACGAGTTATTAGAACAAGAAAGCTATGAAGTGAAGCGTTTCGTTGAGAAAGCGCCTAAATATGACATAGAACTGCACGTCATTAACCCTGAACACATTGAGTTGATTGTGACACGGGACGGGCGAAAAAGCATCCTTGTGAACAACCAGGAAGTGTCTGTTCCGGTATT
>JBMOHO010000153.1:0-8967 GCA_049317805.1 Saprospiraceae bacterium | reverse complement strand
CCTCGTCGATGCTGTCGTAACCGTGTTTGTTCATGGCGACGTTGAGCGGGAAATAAGCGGGAGGAGGCTGGAGCCCCGCGGTGACCTCTTGTACAAACTCGGCTTTAGTCATGTTGGCCCGCAGGGCGTAGTTGGTGAGTTTCTGGTGGCCGAGGGAGTCGTAGGTTTCTTTAGACATGTTTTTGCCGCAGGCCGAACCGGCGCCGTGCGCGGGGTACACCACCACATCGTCGGGCAGGGGCATCACCTTGTTGCGCAGCGAGTCGTACAGCACCTCGGCCAGTTGCTCCTGCGTCATGTCGGCCGCTTTTTGGGCCAGATCGGGCCGGCCCACATCGCCGATGAACAAGGTATCGCCGGAAAACAGGGCTTTTTCCCGTCCGTTTTCGTCCAGCAGCAGGTAACAAGTGCTTTCCATGGTGTGGCCAGGGGTATGCAGCACGCGGAAGGTCAGCTTGCCCACTGCAAACGTTTCGCCGTCTTGGGCCACATGCGCTTCAAACGTGGGGTTGGCGTTCGGGCCGTACACAATGGGGGCCCCTGTTTTCTGGCTGAGGTCCACGTGCCCGCTCACAAAGTCGGCGTGGAAGTGCGTTTCAAATACATATTTGATGCGCGCGCCGTCTTTATGCGCTTTGGCTATGTAGGGTTCCACTTCGCGGAGCGGATCAATCACCACCGCTTCACCATCGCTTTCCACGTAGTAAGCGCCCTGGGCGAGACAACCGGTATAGATTTGTTCAATGTTCATCCTGGAGAAAAAGTTGGTTTGCAAATGTTTTATGTGTGGCGACACAAAGGCGTTAAAACATCCATTTTATGCCAATGGTTTTGTGCAGGCACCCTCAGTGCGGGGCGGATGCCGCTGCCGGATTCAGGTAAAGTTCCTTGACAAGGATGTACATGCCCATGACAAGCACAAACCAGCCAAACGCTTTTTTCAGTTTATCGCCATCGATGCGGCGGCTCAATACATTGCCGATGAAAATGCCGGCAACGGCCAATGCCGTGATGCTGCCGAGCAAAATCCAGTCGAGGTAATAGTGGGAGAGGTCGCCCATAAAACCGAACAGCGATTTGGCGGCAATGATGAGCAGGGAAGTACCCACAGCCTGTTTCATGGGCAGCTTGCTGAACAACACCAGGGCAGGAATGATCAAAAAACCGCCACCGGCACCCACAAGGCCAGTCAGCACGCCCACGACCGACCCTTCGAGCATGATCATGGGGTAGTTGAAATGCTGCTGCGCGTCGCCGGCAGGGGCCGTGGGCGGCGCCCCTTTGTCGCGGATCATGGAAAACGAAGCAAACACCATCAACACCGCAAACAAGGTCATGAGCAACATGGCTTTTGATACCACAAAACTACCCACAACGAACACCGGATCGGGAATGACGGGCACCACAAACGCCCGGGTGGCGTACACCGCCAAAATGGAGGGTATGCCGAAAATAGCAGCCGTTTTGAAGTTCACCAGGTCGTCGCGGTATTTCGGCCACGTGCCCACCAGGCTGGTAGACCCCACGATGAACAGCGAATAGGCTGTAGCCAGCACCGGATCGACTCCAAACAGGTAAACCAGCACCGGCACGGTGAGGATGCTGCCGCCGCCGCCGATGAGTCCAAGTGAAATGCCAATGAGTGCAGATGCCAAATAACCGATGAGGTGCATGTTTGTAGTGGTTTGGTTTCGTTGAGCAATGATTTATCGAAAGGTGTATTCTACGCCGGTGACCTGGGTGAGCAGGGTAGCTGGCGCGTCAAGCGCTTTAGAGGCACCAACTGGAACTGGCGACACCGGGGAATGTGCGGCCAGATATTCTTTGATGACCGTGTGTAGTGAATAAGGCATATTTTGGCCCTCGGTCACGTTCGGTATGCGGCAAAGCATGGTCACCGGGTCGCCGTCGCGTTCGCAGGCTGCTACCGTGTAGGTGCGCGCCGGGTCGAGGGGTTGGCCTCCCACGGTGACGTGTTGCACCCGTTTGCCCTGTTCGCCAAATGCCATAAACGATACTTCCATACCCCTGAATTTCACCACCCATCCGCCGAGGCGCCTCGAGGCGTCTTTGGCAAATACGTTGTTGAGTTCTTTTTCCAGCCAGGTGCGCAACTGCTCACCGGTCGCTTTTGCCGTGCGCAAGATAGAGTCTACCGGCAACATATCGAACAAATACCCTTCTGTGATCGGAATCAACCCATCGGCGTTCGGGGTGCTGCGGGGCGGACAAAAACGGAAGCCGTTGGACAACACGATTTCAGTGCCCACTTTCCAGGCTAAGGCGTCCAATATGAATGTATCCATGGTGTTTTCCACCACAAAGTAGCGGTACAAAGGCACGGTACTGTAACCCACCACCCGCTCAATATCAGCCACGTATGGTGCTTCCAGCGCTTCAATGCGCTTGGCCATTTCCGCGTCGGCTTGGTATCGGCTTACGTCCACTTCCATGAGTTCGTAACGGAAATCGACAATGCGGCCGTCCTCCACATCCAGATCAAGCCGACCTACAAACGAGCCGAATGCGCCGGGCTCTACCACTTTGGCGTAGCGGCACTGGATGGGCACGCGCACGCGTTCGTGGGTGTCGCCGCCGAAAATATAGTCCACTCCGGCACAAGCGGGCGAGTTAGCCAGCGCAATTTGTTGCGACAAGCCCAGGTGCGCCAGGATAATGACAACAGCGCACTGCTCCTGTTCGCGCAGCACATTGACGTAGTAGGCCAGGTTGTCTTCCGGATTGGTGTACACAATGCCTTTGGAATAATTGGGTGACTGGCGGATGGGCACCAGCGGGTCGGTGTAACCCAGAAAACCGATTTTGACGCCGAGGCGCGACCAGGTGTAGTAAGGCGGGAACACCAGCTCTCCTTTCTTTCCGTCTCCAATGTCGTGGAACATATTAGCGCACACCTTCGGGGCATCGAGGCCGCCGAGCAGGGTTTGCATGTTTTTCTTGTAGTACACCACCTCCCAGTTGCCAGGCAGGTACAGGTCGTACCCCAGCGCGTTGAGGATGGGCAGCATGGCCTTTCCGGTGGTTTTCACGGAGAGTTCGCTGCCCTGAAACATGTCGCCTGTGTCTATGATGAACGTGTTCGGGTTTTGGCTGCGCACCTGGCCGAACAGGGTGGCCAAGTGGGCATACCCGGCAGTTTTGCGGAACACCATGCGTTCGTTTTCCCAAAACAGTTCGTCGTGCGGATGTATCTGGCAATGCACGTCGGTTGTTTGCAACAGGGTAATGGTTCCGTTTTGTAAGGGTTTTGTTGTACAATCAGGGGTAGTTGACGCGGCTTCCGCCGGGAACAGCGTATTACCCTGTACAACTCGGGGCATTAAACCGGCACCGAAAGTGGCCAGTACCGTGTTGCGCAAAAATTTGCGGCGGTTTGACCGCAATGGCGTTAGATCGGCGTAGAAGGACATATTTTTCAATTATTTTTTGGGTGCGGCGGCGTAAAATGCGATGATCGGTTCGAACGGCCCGAACTTGTGTTGTGCTTCCGGAAACGTATCGGCAAAAGGGCCAAAAGGGTGGTCGAACGGCTTTTTGGCAATTTTTGGCCAGTCGGTGTTCAGAAACGGATGACCTGGACGCGGTTGTGTGTTTACAAAAGCGGCCACGTCCCACGATTCTTCGTCGGTCAGTTGGGGATTCAGGTAATTGGCACCAAAAGGCATGTTGGCTTTCACATATCCGGCAAAACGAGAAAGGCGGAAGAGCCCGGCACCCTCGTTGTAACTGTTGTCTCCCCACAACGGAGGATAGCTCCTCGGGCTGTCGGGCATGGGCAGACCCTGCCCGTCGGCACCATGGCAGGAAGCGCATTTGGCTTCATACACCAGGCGTCCGCGCGCCGGGTCGGCAGGCCGTTTGAGGAAAGCGGGTTCCACCAAACCGGCGCCTTTGGGCTTTTCGCCTTTGGGAATGCCTGTGCCAAGCCAGCGGATGTAAGCCAGTATGGCCAACATTTCCCGGCTGGTGGTGTCTAAGGGTTGGCCGTTGAGGCTGCGCTGAAAACAGTCGTTGACGCGCTTGGGGATGGTTTCGAGGCTGCCGGAGCGGGCGCGCATTTGCGGATAGGTGCTTTGCACGGCGAAATAATTGTTGCCAAACGGCTTGCTGCCGGCTTCCAGGTGGCAGTTCTGGCAGTTCATGCCGTTGATGCTTCCCGGCCTGACAAGCCCCTGCTCGCCAAAATAGTCCTGTGTGTGCGCCACCAGGTCGCGCCCGTAAGCAATCAATTGCGCATCCCGATCGGTTTTGGCCAACAACGGATCGGGCGCTTCCCATACTTTTGCCTTGTCGTACTGTGGCAACAGGCTTTCCCGAGTCTTTTCCAGGGCTTTTTGAGCATTGAACGTGTCTATGAACCACGACGATGCCCCCGAGATGGTTATGATGGCCATAAGCATCCACAAATACAAACGCATGCGCTTTAAAAAAGAGAACTGCATGCCCAAGTGTTTGGCCATGTCGGGGTCGGCCGCCAAACGTGCAGCAAATGCATCCATGCCGCGGATAACGGTGAATACTCCGACAACCAGCGACAGGATGATCAAACCCAGAACCGGAAAAAAAACAGCATCAACCATGGGTAATTGGCACCTTTCAGCAGCCTGCATGTAAAAGTAAGCACAAAAGTGCGCTAAAAAAACCTAAACCAACGATGCTTATTCATCTCATCGCGGCACCTGACTGTTAAACAGGATAAAGCCATTTAAAAAAGGCTTTTACGGATATATAAATTTTTTTAATTATGATTACTCCTTTGCATTTTGTTTGCAAGTATGGTCAGGATATTACCGACTTGTTTGACGAACTGGCGGCGCTTCGCATAGCGGTATTCCGCGATTTTCCGTATTTGTACGAAGGCTCCCTTGCGTATGAACGCGCATATCTGGGTACCTATGCCCGGTCGGACCGGTCGATGCTGTTTGCTGTGTACGACGCCGACCGGATGGTGGGTGCCACCACCTGCATCCCCTTGGCGGAAGAAACCGACGACGTGCAGGAGGCGTTTGTGCGGGCAAACATGGAGGTGTCCAAAATTTTTTATTTCGGTGAAAGCGTGCTGCTTCCACCATACCGCGGGCAGGGTTTGGGGCATCGTTTTTTCGACGAACGCGAGGCACATGTGCAACGACTGGGCACATACGACACCACCTGTTTTTGCGCTGTGGATCGCCCCGGTGACCACCCGATGAGGCCGCCTGGATACAAGCCGCTCGACGCATTTTGGGCCGGCAGGGGTTACCAACAGGATGCAAAGCTCCGCAGTACTTTTTCATGGCCCGATGTAGGAGAAAGCGACGCTACACCCAAATCAATGTTGTTTTGGATAAAAAAATGGTCGCTGATGTGCATGGTGTAGCAGTTGTAGTCATTTACTGAAAATACGTTACCTTGTACCCGCTTTTTTGTGTTCAACCCTGTTTTATATGCGATTTTTGGTACACCGTCTGTTGCCAGTACTCCTGGGCGTTTTTTATTTTTTACCACAAAGCCTTTTTGGCCAATGTGACACCGACGTGAGCGCCGGCCCCGATCAATTTGGGTGTGGCACGCCGACTTTCGCGGTGTTGGAAGGCTCCATAAACGGGCCGTATGTGAGTTTTGCCTGGACGCCCACGGCAGGCATGGTTGGCGCAAATACCCTCACCCCCAGTGTCACGGTGAGCCAGCCTACTCAATATGTTTTGCGGGCAAAAACGGTCAATACTGCCCAAAATTTGATTGAAAACGGCGATTTTGAACAAGGCGTGACGGGTTTTACCAGCGAATACGTGCACAATCCGGGTTTTCTTTTTTTTCCCCTGGGGAACGTATGACGTGGCCCCCGTGTCGCCCTATGCGCTCTGCAACGACCACAGCGGCAGCGGCAACCTGCTGGCGGTAGACGGCTCGGACGCCCCCAACCTGACGGTCTGGTGCCAAACCGTGAATGTAACGCCCAACACCGAATACCAGCTGTCGGCCTGGATTGCCAACATCGCTGGCTGCTCTCCACTTGCCTCTATTGAATTCAACATCAATGGCACGGTGGTCGGCGTTGGCACAGTGCCTGCTGCATCTTGTGTGTGGATCAATTTTTCCGGCATCTGGAACAGCGGCAACAACACCAGCGCCACCATTTGCCTCGAAGACATCACCGTAACAGGCTCTTGCAACGATTTTGGCGTAGATGACATCGGTTTATATCCCGTTTGCACCATTACCGATACGGTGCTGGTACAACCCATCACGGTGCTGGCGGTGGCCAACCCTAGTACTGTTTCTATTCCTTGTGAAGGCGCGCCCATCACCCTGAACGGCAACGGCTCCAGCACCGGGCCCCAGGTCAGTTACCTTTGGGAAACGTTTGGCGGCAACATCGTATCGGGAGAAACGACCCTGCAACCGATCATCGACGCTTCCGGCACCTACACCTTAAACGTGACATACGATTACGGCAGCGGAGAATGCACCAAATCGGCCGACGTACAGGTGACGCCCACGCCCAACCCCTTGTCGGTGTACGTGGCACCGCCGCAACCCCTGGGTTGTCCGGGCGCTCCCGTTAACCTTAATGCCGTTGCCAGCCAGGGCGCAGTGTCCTATTCCTGGACCACTTCCGACGGCAATATTGTCTCCGGTGCCAACACCGCCAATCCGACGGTGAATGCCATAGGCACGTATGAAGTGCTGGTCACCAACACCGTCAACGGATGCACGGCGACCGCATCGATCAATACCATACTGAGCAACAATCCGCTGCTCGCATCCATAGCCCCCCCCTCCCCCATCGGATGTGGAGGAAACACCGTCACCTTGTCTGGCTCAGCCAACCAGGCGGGCGTGGGGTACGCATGGAGCACCGTGAATGGCAACATTGTGTCTGGCCAAAATACAGCAAACCCCGTAGTCAACCAGGCCGGAACATACCAGCTTCTGGCCACCAATCCGGTATCTGGCTGCACCGCTTCGGCGCTCACCACTGTGGGCATTGCCACCAACCCGCCATTAGCCAACGCGGCAGCCACAGGGGTCGTCACGTGCACACAGGATTCTGTGCATTTGTCCGGCGCAGGTTCGTCTTCCGGGAACAACTTCACCTATGCCTGGAGCAGCCCAAGCGGCATTTTCCTGGCCCCCCAGGACACGCTGGAAACAATTGCGGGCGCAGCCGGACTTTATGTGCTCGCCGTGACCAATACGACCAACAACTGCACCACGCTTGACAGCGTCCTGGTGGCGGGTGATACCCTGCCGCCACTCATTTCCCTGGTGCCTCACGGCCAGCTTACCTGTGTGGTTAACGCCCTGCCTCTTCAGGCCAATGTGGTACCCGCCGGCGTTCAATTGGTGTGGACACCCTCGGGAGGCGGGGTCATTGCATCGGGCGATAGCACAGCCAACCCCTTGGTAGTCTCCGCAGGCCAATACCAGCTTACCGCGCTCAACCTCGCCAACGGATGCAGCGCACAGGCCATAGATACGGTGCTGGAAAACCGCACACTGCCGGTCGCACAAGCGCAGTCGCCCGACACCCTCGATTGCATCATTTCAGCCGTAAGCCTCAGCAGCACCGGCAGCAGCATCGGAAACGCCTTTCGTTATCAATGGACAGGCGGAAACATCCTGTCCGGCGCCAATGGCCCGTCCCCAATTGTTGTCACGCCTGACTGGTACACCTTAATGGTGACCGATACCCTGAACGGCTGCACGGCCACGGCTTCCGTGTTGACGATTGCGAATACCACCCCTGTCGTGGCCATAGCGTCGGTGCCCGATACCCTCACTTGCAGCGTATTGTCTGTGTCGCTGAGCGCGGCCGGCTCGTCCGTCTTGCCCGGCCTGCAATATGCCTGGAGCACCGTAGACGGACAAATCCTGTCTGGTGCCAACACCGATGCTCCAACCGTAAACGCACCCGGCACGTATACCCTGCTGCTGACCAATCCGGCCAACGGATGCAGCGCCGCCGACAATGCGGTGGTTGAAGAAAACGTGGTTGCTCCAGGCGCGCAAATTGCTGCCCCCGTGTTGATCACCTGCACAACCGCAAATCAAACCCTGAACCTGATCAATCCCATGCCCGCAAATGCCACGTTGACCTGGACCGTCGGCAATGGGGGCAACATCGTCTCCGGAGCGGGCAGCGCCAACCCACTGATAGACGCACCTGGCTTGTACACCGTGCTGATTACCAATCCGGCAAACGCCTGCACGGCTACGGAATCGGTTTCCGTATCCATTGACACCACAGCACCGGCTGCCTCCGCCGCTGCACCCGGGCCCATTACCTGTGCGAACACCCAAATCACCCTCAGTTCGGCCGGTTCGGCTTCGGGCCCCGGAATAACATACGCCTGGAGCGCCACCAATGGAGGCCAAATCGTTTCAGGTGCCAATACGCCCACACCGGTCATCAGTGCGGCGGGCAATTACCAATTGGTGGTGTCCAGCTCCGCCAATGGTTGCAGCAGTGCAGCTACCGTTTCAGCTGCGACAGACCTACAGCCGCCTGTATTTCAAATACTGCCCGTCGATTCCCTCACTTGCGTGAAACTGCGCGATACCCTGGCGCTTGACAACCCGGTTGCCGGTTTTGTGTACCAGTGGCAAACCCCGAACGGCGTGCTGGTCTCAGGCCAAAATACACCCTCGCCTGTGGTGGGCGCTCCTGGCACGTATACGATTAGCGTCACCAATCCGGCAAACGGATGCGAGGCTACAGACAGCATTCAGGTTTTTACAGACAGCAATGTACCGTCGGCGGCCATCGGCGCGCCAGATACGCTGACCTGCGGTGCCACCAGTGTGGTGTTGCCCGGCAGCGGCAGCAGCGGCACAAATTATCAATACGCCTGGGCCGGACCGGGGCTGGTATCGGGCCAGAACACGCTCAATCCTGCGGTCAATTTGCCTGGCACCTATCAGCTCACTGTAGACAACACCGCCAACGGCTGCAGCGCGCAG
>JBMOHO010000152.1:0-8979 GCA_049317805.1 Saprospiraceae bacterium | reverse complement strand
ATTTTTTTCCGGAAAATTGGCGCTATGCGTACGACCCAACCACACCGACCAACAGGAGCGCTAAAGATCCTTATGTATCGGGAAGAACGTTTTTAACCCTGATTGATTACTTTTTGGTGTCGCCCAATGTGCAGATTATTTCGGTAAAAGGCATAGCACAAGAATTTTTATGGTCTGACCACCAGCCGGTTCGCATGACCTTTAGCTTGCAATAGTGTCATCAGGCAGACGTCAACTGTTGCTACCCGTTAGTTGAATATTGTTGAAAAGCATACCTTTGACTTGATATCAAACCCTTTCAAGCAAATTTCAACAAGATCAACACATCATGGCTAAAAAACGCATTGCCATCAATGGCTTCGGACGCATCGGACGCCTCACGTTCCGCAATTTAATGAAAAACGACGCGGTGGAAGTCGTGGCCATCAACGACCTGACGGACAACGCCACACTGGCGCACCTGCTGAAATACGACACCATGCACGGTAAGTTCGAAGGCACCGTTACCGCCGAAGAAGATTACCTGATTGTCAACGGACACAAGATTCACGCAACAGCCATCAAAAATCCGGCTGAATGCCCATGGGGTGCACTGCAGGTGGATGTGGTGCTGGAATGCACGGGTATTTTCCTCGATAAAGAAAAAGCCGGCTTGCACCTGCAGGCTGGTGCCAAACGCGTGGTGCTGTCGGCCCCACCCAAAACAGACGATGTACCCACGTTTGTTATTGGTGCCAATGCCGACAAAATCACCGATGCCGACACGGTTATTTCCAACGCCTCCTGCACCACCAACTGCCTCGTGCCCATGATCATGACGCTCGATCAGGCCTTCGGTGTGGAGCAGTTTTTTATGAATACCATCCACGCATACACGGCCGACCAGAACCTGCAGGACGGGCCGCACCGCGACCTGCGCCGTGCCCGTGCCGCTGCTCAGAACATAGTACCCACCAGCACCGGTGCTGCCAAAGCGGTTGTGTTGGTAGCGCCCCACCTGAAAGGCAAAATTGCCGCACACTCCATGCGCATACCGGTAGCTACAGGCTCGGTGACCGACGTCGTGGCCATGATCAGAAAAACAGCCACCGTGGAAGAAATCAATGCCGCTTTTAAAGCTGCTGCCGATACCCACCTCAAAGGCATCATGGAGTACAACACCGACGAAATTGTCAGCAGCGACATCGTGCGCAACACCCACTCGGTCGTTTTTGACGCCCCGCTCACCCAGGTGAATGGCAATACCTGCCGCATTGTGGGCTGGTACGATAACGAGGCGGGCTACTCTGCGCGTTTGGCCGATATGGCGGCTATGGTGTAATGGCTTATTTGTGGATTTGGTTATTTGTGGATTTGTTTATTTGTGGATTTGTTTATTTGTTTTTTGGGGATTGGGTCATGGGTACCATATCATCCTTCAGATAAACAAATAACCAAATAAACAAATCCACAAATAATCAAATCCACAAATAATCAAATCCACAAATAAACAAATAACCAAATCCACAAATAAACAAATAACCAAATAAAAAAATCCACATTAAATGAAAATAGATTTCAACAACAAGCGGGCCCTGATGCGCGTGGATTTTAACGTGCCCCTCGACAAAGCATACCAAATTACAGACGATACCCGGATGCGGGAAGCTGTACCCACCGTTGAGTATATTCTGAACCAAGGCGGGTCGGTGATCCTGATGTCGCACCTCGGCAGGCCATTGGAGAAATTGACTCCCGACGGCAGCATCAACTCCGAGAAATTTTCCCTGCGCCACTTGGTGCCCCATTTGGAGGCGTTGTTGGGTCGCCCGGTCAAGTTTTCAGCCGATTGTATTGGCGAATTGCCCAGTTTGCTGGCGGCTTCTCTGCGGCCGGGCGAAGTGCTGCTGCTTGAAAACACGCGTTTTCACCCGGAAGAAGAGGAAGGCGACGAAGATTTTGCAGAAAAATTAGCTCAATTGGGCGATGTGTTTGTCAACGATGCCTTTGGTACGGCCCACCGCGCCCACGCCAGCACGACGGTCGTGGCCAAATTTTTTGAGCCGGGCAAAAAAACATTCGGGTTTCTGATGGAACGCGAAATAGAAAACGCCAACAAGGTGCTGCACGGCGCTGCCAAGCCTGTGTGTGCCATCACTGGTGGTGCGAAAGTGAGCGATAAAATCCTCCTGCTGGAAAAGTTTTTGGACTCTGCCGACATCATCATCATCGGCGGCGGCATGGCGTACACGTTTTTCAAAGCACAGGGTGGACAAGTGGGCAACTCGCTGCTCGAAGCCGACCGGCTGGATACCGCTGCCGAATTTTTAACTAAAGCCAAAGCAAAAGGCGTGGAAGTACTGCTGCCTGTAGATTCTGTTTGCGGCGATGCCTTTGCCGCTGACGCCAATACACAGATAGCCCCCAGCAACCAGATTCCCGACGGATGGATGGGACTGGATATCGGCCCTGAAGCGGTTAAAGCTTTTTCCGAAGCCATTTCCCGCTCCAATACCATCATCTGGAATGGCCCAATGGGGGTTTTTGAAATGCCAGCCTTTGCCGGAGGCACCAAAGCCATTGCCGAAGCCATAGCGTTGGCCACGAAGAAAGGCGCGTTCTCTTTGGTGGGCGGAGGCGATTCAGTTGCAGCTGTTAACCAGTTGGGTCTGGCCGATGAAGTGTCGTTTGTGTCCACCGGCGGCGGAGCCATGCTTGAATTTTTGGAAGGAAAAGAACTGCCGGGGATCAAAGCGATTGCGTAACGCGCAAACCGCAACGGCTTTAACGAAAAGGCGCACCGTTTGCCCAAATATGGTAAATGGTGCGCCTTTTTATGATGAATTTTGAGCTTATTGCACCACCAACAGCTTGCGCAATGCTCCTTTTTCGATGTGTAATACCACCATATACACGCCCGCTGGCATGCCGCCAATGCTCCATTCCATGGCTTGTGTTTGCGCTGCTACGCGTTGTGTTTTCATCAACCGGCCCTGCGCGTCGTACAGTTGCAGATGGTCACCCGCTTTGGCTGGCGTTGTCCACTGGATAAACAGTCGATCATGCGCCGGATTGGGGTGTACGTAAAAATGTTCATCGGACAACAGGTGCTGTTCTGAGGATACCATCTCCGAAGACCCGGTGGTGTCCAGGTCGTAACAAACAGGTTGGGAGGCGTCATACACCACAAAATTCAGCGTGGTGTCGCCCGGCTGCGGCATCAAAAACAGTGTATCTCCGGTGTTCAGCACATCAAAAGCATAGGCACCCAGCGCATCGGTTGTATCGGTCAGACCAGTGCTGGTAAACACGACCACACCAGGTATACCCGATTCCTGCACATCCCGAAAGCCGTTGGCGTTTGTATCCGCGTACACGACGCCTCTTTGCGGCAGCACAAGAGGCACAGCGTTGAACTGAACGGTGCTGTCACAAAAAGGTGAATTTGTGCATTTGGCCTGTTGGATGCCCGGGGTGCAAAAGGTATCGCTGCACACCGGGAAACACGCGTCGGGACAAAGCAGTACGTCGCCGTAGTCTTTCACAATGGCCGGTGCAAAAGCCACGGTTTCCAGCACGATGCTGTCGGTGCAAGGTAAAGCCGATGGCAAAACGGTGGAATACGTTCCCGGTTGCGTCACGTACAAGCCAGAAACCAGCTTGTGGTAGCCGCCTTCAGCACAAATGAACGCCGGAGGCAGGGTAGTGGTGTCGGGTGCGTTTGCAGGAAGGATGGTCACCACGCAGTTGACTACACTGTCGCAGCCCAGGCTGCTCGTCAGCGTAACTGGAAACGTACCTTCACAACCAAAGGTTACCCCTGCACACCCAACGGTTTTGCCCGCGCACAAAAAAACAGTATCGGTGGTGGGTACGGCCTCCCTTACATGAACATTTAAGCAATTTTCCGGGGCATCGGGGTACGCAGCGTTTTCGACGCACACTTCGGCCATGCCGGTTTGGGCCCATACTACCTCAATCGAATTGCCTCCGTTGGGGCCCACGATGAAGCCCGCATCGGGAGGGAAAATGCTCCACGTGGTGTTGGTATTGCTGGTGTAAGTGATGGCTGGCCCGGGTACACACGCGGTGACAGGGCCATTGATCGCACAAACCGAGCCGGTGATCGAATATTGGCACAATGCACCAGCTGAGCCATCAATCATGAGGTAATATTCCTCGCCCGGAATGAGCCCGCTTGCTTTTAACAATTGACTTGTACCGGCAGGGATGTTTCCCAGGCAAGTGGAAACAAATGACATGTTGATGCAGTCGTCAGACTGCAATATGGCGGCCTGTATACCACTTCCAAGTGTGCAACCAATGCAACTTATAGACAGCATGACTTGAACTGAATCGGCCACAAATCCAAAAAACTGGTTGTTCTCAATGGTTGTACACCAAGCTGGGGGGAACGATACCGGCGCTTCGTCAGTAGTTTCCCCAATATAACAATTTAATGCGTCCGGGCTGGGCAAAATGCAGGCGTCTTGCGCGTTTACAGACGGAATGGGCGTGGCGCACGCCTGAGGGTTGCATTGTGAATTGGCTTTTGAGCAAAGCATCAACAAGGCCATAGTACACAGGTGTAAAAGGTGGTTTTTCATGAGCGGTTCATTTATTTAAGGGGAGAAATTATGGAACAACATTATGTGGACTACTGCACCACCACCTTACACAGCATCCTGCCAGTTTTCGTTTGCAAAACCACAAAATACACCCCCGGCTTGGCCCCGGCGATGTTCCATTCCATCGACCGGACTTGTTCGCCTACGCGCTGTGTTTTGATCAATTTTCCCTGCACATCAAATAGTTGCAAAGCAGCGCTTCCTTTGACCGGCGTCTCCCATTGGATAAAAATCCGGTCTTTTGCAGGATTGGGGCGTACTGTCAGTTGCTCATTGGACAAAAACAGCGACGACGCAGCGATGAGCTTGTCCACCACCTTTGTGACGGCCGTGTTGGTACGAATGGGCGCGTTGAAGTCGAAAAAGATGTCAGCGGCATTTTGAAAAATGTGCCCATTCGGAAAGGCACCCCTTGGCCGCACACCGAATTTGACAAAGCCCTGGCTTTCCAACAGGTTGCTGCTGGAGTCGGGCAAGTTGATGTTCGGGAAATCAATCACCAGGATGCGACCCGGCTCCACACGCCAGGTACACGGGTGGCTGGAGGCCAGAAAGCGGAAAGTGCTGAGGTCAAGGTCAGCGCTCAGGGTGTCGCGCAGCACCACAAAGTCTGCCGGAAAGTTGCCCGTATTTTGGAAACGGATGGTATATTCCAGGGGTTTGTCAAAAGCGGTGGTGTCAGTCAGGGGAATTTGTTCTGGAACCACCTGTTTGTCGTTGGGGTCGTAAGCGCCGACAACGGTTCGCTGGAGCAGGTAAAAATTATTTTGCGGAAACTGGTCGGGGCTTAAGGGCAACACCCATCCCTGGATGTTCACCGTGTCTCCTAAAAGGATGTCGGTGGGCGTTCCTAACGTCATCTCGATGATTGCCTCCGCGCCAGGTGACATGGCACCGATGTTCCAGCATAAGGTGTCTCCGTTGATATTGGTTGGAAAAGGATCATAATTTTCTACGTTCAACCAGTTCGGCAACACGATCTTGGCCTCTACGCTGGATGAGGGCCCTTGTGCGTTGAGTACTGTGGCAAACAAAGTGGTGGAAAATCCGGGCCGAAATACGCCCGTGTTGCTCAACACAATGGCAAGGTCTACGTTTTCAAATGTGGGAGACAAAGCAAAATTAACGGTGTTGCCTGTGCCGTACGGCTGGAACTGTACCACGTGAAATGCAGGATTGCTCACAGACGGAGGTCCTTGTGGCATCACCCGAACAGTATCGCCTAAATCCACCATCTGAAGTTCGTATGCGCCAACGGCGTTTGTCGTCACAAGGGCACCGCTTGATGTGTACACAGAAACCCCCGGTTGTGTTACGTCCACGCCGTCAAAAATCCCGTTGCTGTTGTAATCATAGTACACATAACCGTTTACGGTAACAGGGCCGGGTATCAATGCAAAATCATATCCTCCGGTAATGCTGTCTTTATAAACCTGAAAATCAGGTACTGCTGCGGATGCTATTAAGGGCAACACCACCCACATGCTGTCGCCGGGCGACATGTTGCTGAAGCGAAAATCGCCCACAGAGCCGGTAATCTGGTCGGCCTGTCCATTGGCTTTCACAATGCGGTTGGGTGCCAACACATCCGCCCCGTTGTATATGGTGTCGCCGTTCAAATCCCAATACACAAAACCGTTGGCAAAACCGGGAGCGGGCAACACGCCAAAATCGTAACAGGCGTATGGTTGGGCACCAATGATGTGAAAATCAGGGTGTGTGCCCACCGAATTCATAAGGTTGATGACAGACAGCGTGTCGCCTGCCGTACTTGTCGGCAGGCTGAACAGGCCCTGATCGTTGGTCAGGTAGGTTTGTCCGCCCGAAAGGGTCACCTCAATTCCGGCAGCGGGTACCTCGCCGGCATCGCGCGTGCCATTGGCGTTGTAGTCCACGTATACAGCCCCGCCTGCTTGCAAGAAAATGTCTTTGCAAACGGGGTCGCCAACCTCACATGCGTTGAAGGGCAATACGCACAACTGGCCGCCTGCATTGCCGTTGGCATTCACTACTGCGCCGTAGACGCCTGATGCCGATACGGTTACCGGAGAAGGTTGGCCGTTGATGGTCCAGCCGGGCGGCGCTGTCCAGGTATACGATCCTGCGCCATCCACCGCATTGGTCAATTGATACCACACGTCTGTACTGCCACAAATAACATCCGGTCCCTGGATATCGCCCGTTGCGCCCACTGGAGGCGATTGCAAGGCGCTTGATGGTGTAGCGCTCAGGGTAAAATCGCATTCGTCGCCCGCAAAACCGTCAATCATCAGGTAGTATGTTTGCCCTGGATTCAGGTCAACTGTGATGCTCGTAGGGGTGTTGCCACCGCCATTCGCGCCCCCGTTACAAGCAATGGGTGCGGTTGCATCGCATGATGGATAGAGCGCCAGTTGTACCCCGTTTCCAGTAGCACAGTTAGACGGTATGGCTGAAATGGTGGCAAAAGATTGGCCTGCAATAAACGCGACCCACTGTTCATTTTCGATGGTGCCACAAAAATTGGCGGGGGGCTGACCCGTATACCCGTTTGTGGTGCTGAAGATGTCGCTAAAAGTGCAGAAGATACACGTTTGTCCACAGAGATCGGCTGGCGGTTCCTGGTTGGTCGGACAAGGTGGGTTAAATGGTGCTTGTGCGTCCAGGGAAGTGAGCAGCAGGCAGCACAGCAAAATGGTGGGGTAAAGCAGCTTTTTCATGTGTATTGGGGGTTTAATCAATTGTTTGACAAAGTTAAGCAAAAATTTGCCAAACAGGCTATGGCCAAATTTGCTTTTGCAAGACAAAACCATCGGTTTGCACACCCCAAAAAACACAATGCATTACATCCGCCCGAAGTCCCTTCTACCCGGCCCGTTCCGCGTCACCACAACCTGCTTGCGCTGCACCTCATCCGGCGTATCGTACACCAGTACATACAGTCCCGGATTCAGGTAAGTCACATTCAACTCGGCGTAGGTGCTGCCTGCAGGTACATCCTGTTCCTGCACCGGAAGCCCCCATAAGTCGAACAACCGAATGCGGCTGCCCACCGGCGCAGGCGTTTTCCAACTGATGTACAAACGCCAGGCAGCCGGATTGGGGCGCACGCTGATGTTGTTGGTCTCGGGTGGCAGGTTGCCGCCCGGAAGGAAGTACACCACCTGCGAGAGGGCATCGTTGGTGCGGATCGGCTCGTTGTAATCGAAATAAATTTCGGCGTGGTTGTGGATGGCGTGTCCGACCGGGAAAGCGGCTGTGGGCCGAATCGAGAAATGCACAAATCCGTGGCTGCCGGGCTCGTCGCTGATGGAATCGGGCAGGTTGATGTTGTTGAACGTGACCTCCAGCACTTTTCCGGGCAGTATTTCCCAGGTGCACGGATGGCTGGCGGCCAACAAGCGGAACGTGCTGAGTTCGAGATCGGCGCTCAGGGTGTCTCGGATGATCACAAAATCGGCCGGAAAATTACCCGTGTTTTGAAAACGGACGGTGTATTCAAGGGGTGGGCGTTGCTCGGCGCTTGCAGGGGTGATGAAGGCTGGCTTAACCGTTTTGTCGTTCGGGTCGTATGAACCCACAACCGTCGAATTCAGGGTATAGGTGTTGTTGGGCACAAAGAGGTCATTTTGAATCGGTGTTACCTCCGCCACACACGTCACATCCGTTCCAAGGGGCGTACCCACAGGGGTTTTTACACTGATGATAAACGTTTTAGACAGGTTGGCGCTAAACGAATTCAACGACCAGAACAAGGTATCGCCCAGCATAGACGTGGGAGGTAACGAGATGTTCTGAACCTGCAGGAAATCGGGCAGCAGCAACTTCAGCTCGACGTTGTTGACCGGTATCACGTTGTTTTGAACCGTTACAAACAAAGTATTGGTAAATCCTGGACGAAAAACGCCTGAGAAGCTGAGGGTTACCGATAAATCAGGTTGCGGGGTGGAAGGCGTGATGCCAAAGTAAACAGGATTGGTGTTGCCAAAGGTGAACACCCTGAAATCCGGTATGCTCACCGACAGCGGGCCTGGCACAACCACCCGGATGGTGTCGCCGTTGGGAATGCCGGTGAAGGCATAATTGCCGGATGCATCCGTAGTGGTCAATGCGCCGCTGCTGGTGTACACCGGAATGCCCGGAACCTTGGGTTCTCCGGCATTTCGGACGCCATTTATGTTGTAGTCCCAAAACACGTAACCGTTCACAGGCGAATTGCCGGGCGTGAGCGCAAAATCGTATTGGTGCAGTTGGCCACTGTCGTACAGGTAAAATGCCGGTGATGCAGCCGACACATTTGCCGGCAATGCTACCCGAATGGTATCGCCGTTTTGCAGTCCGGTAAATGCATATTCACCCGTAAGGCCCGTAAACCGCTGTGTTTGGCCGGTTG
>JBMOHO010000151.1:0-9005 GCA_049317805.1 Saprospiraceae bacterium | reverse complement strand
CCCTTGATGCCATCCGCAGCCAGGTAACCGCCGCAAACGCAGAACTCGAAAAAGCGCGCAAGGAACTCGAACAGGTACGGCTCGCTATAGAAAAAGAAAAAGCTAAAAAGACGAATTGAGTAGGGTCCCGGCACTTAGTTGACAATTTGCAATTTATTATTTGTTCTGGTTTATGAATCCGAACAGAGGGGCTTCGTGTCGCCTGCATCTTTGCGGCATGAAAACAAATACACTGGCGCAAGATTTGATTCTTCTGCAAGGCTATTTATCCTGTTCGTCCCCAATTTTATACCGTTCGTGGAAATCTAATGGATGGTTGAGGCAACTAATGGCACCTTTGCATAGTCACTGCGCTACGAACAACCATTTGAATTTTTCCTTCAACCCAAATTTTCTACTTTGATGAAACAATCATTGTTCCTCGCGTGCTTTGTAGGCATGATGGCTACCCAGTTGGGCGCGCAGGATCGGGTTACCCTAAACGGTTACCTTAAAGACGCACAGACCGGCGAGGTGCTCATCGGCGCAACGGTTTACATCAAACCCTCGGGCCCGGGGGCTTACTCAAACGAATACGGATTTTACGCCCTGTCGGTACCGCCTGGCAATTATGAAGTGGTGTACTCTTATCTGGGTTACGCAGACCAGACCGTTCCCGTTGCCCTCAACGGCAACATCGTCAAAACGGTCGAGCTGGTGCCTGGTGGTGGCTTCACCACTTCCGAAGAGGCAGTCATCATCGGCGAAGCGGCAGACGAGCAGGTGAAACAGGTCGAAATGAGCGTCAACAAACTCTCCGTACAGGAAATCAAACAGATTGCCCAGTTTATGGGTGAGGTCGACATCATCCGAAGCATTCAGCTGCTGCCCGGCGTGAGTACAGTGGGGGAGGGCGCTACCGGTTTCAACGTACGGGGTGGCAACATTGACCAAAACCTGATCCTGCTCGACGAAGCGCCGGTGTACAACTCCTCGCACCTGTTCGGATTCTTTTCTGTCTTCAATGCCGATGCGCTCAAAGACGTCAAACTCTACAAAGGCGGTATTCCGGCGCAGTACGGCGGCCGCTTGTCTTCTGTGCTTGATGTGCGCCAAAAAGACGGCAACGCCAAACGGTTTTCCGGACAAGGCGGCATCGGCACCATCTCCAGTCGACTCACCCTTGAAGGGCCCATCATCAAGGAAAAAATGTCGTTCATGGTCTCTGGCCGGCGTTCGTATGCCGATGTTTTCCTGCCCTTGTTTCCCGATACCACCATCAACTCCAGCACCCTGTATTTCTACGATTTGAACGGCAAGCTGAACTACACGATCAACGACAACAACCGAATTTACCTGTCCGGTTATTTCGGCAAAGACGTGTTCGGTTTTGGAGAGGATTTTACCTTTAAATGGGGCAACACCACGGGCACAGCGCGCTGGAACCACCTGTTCAGCGAAAAACTGTTTTCCAACTTTTCCTTTATTTACAGCGACTACAACTACGAAATCGGTATTCCGGACGGCGAACAGGCCTTCACCTGGGAATCCCGCATCCAAACCCGACAGGGCAAGGCCGACTTCGGCTGGTTTGCCAATCCGAACAACACGGTTAAATTTGGTGCCGAAGCCATTTTTTATACGTTCAGGCCGGGCGACGTGGATTTCAAGGACGACGGTTCCATTTTTGGCGACTTTACCATTCCAAAGGAGTATTCCCGCGAATTTGCCGCTTATGTGGCCAACGAACAGCGCATTAGCGATAAACTCACCTTTCAATACGGCCTCCGGTACTCTTATTTCCAAAACGTGGGTGAACAGGATATTTTCCTGTACCCGAACGGCGTGCCGACTGAAAGCAGCGACATCACAGGTACCAAGTCTTATGGCAGTGGCGAAGTGATTGCCGATTATGGCGGACTGGAACCGCGTTTTGCCGCCAATTACCTGTTAAACGAGCGCAGTTCGGTGAAAGCCAGCTACAACCGCACGCGCCAGTACATACACCTCATTTCCAATACCACTGCCGCTACTCCGGTAGACGTGTGGAAGCCAGCCGGGAAATACGTGAAGCCCGCCATTGCCGATCAGGTGGCCCTGGGTTATTTCAGGAATTTCAACGACAACATGTACGAGTTTTCGGCAGAAACGTATTACAAAATTTATCAGGACCTGGTGGACTATGAAGACGGTGCCGAGCTCCTGTTCAACCGAAGCGTGGAAACCGAACTGCTTACCGGCGACGGCCGCGCCTACGGCCTCGAACTGATGCTCAACAAACAACGCGGACGCCTCACCGGATGGGTAAGCTACACCTTGTCGCGCACCGAACGGCAGGTAGAGGGCATCAACAACGGCGATTATTACCCGGCTAACTTTGATAAAACGCACGACCTGGAAATAGTAGGTGTGTTCAAACTGACCGATCGCTGGCTGCTGTCGTCCAATTTCGCCTTTCAAACGGGCAGGCCCATCACTTACCCGAATGCCCGCGCCGAATGGAACGGCATCACATACCCGGTGTATGATAACCGAAATGGTGCCCGCACACCGGCTTATCACCGACTGGACGTGGCCGCCGACTACACCTTCCGCAAGAAAAAACCGGATACCCGCTGGGGGCACAGCCTCAACATCAGTATTTACAACTTGTATGCGCGCCGGAATCCATACTCCATCTTTTTTAAACAGAACGACGACAATCCGACCGTCACCGAGGCGCACCGCTTAGCCATCTTCGGCACCCTGATCCCTTCTGTTACGTACAACTTCAAATTCTGAACCACATGACAAACCGCAATATTTTTCATTTACTGCTCCCCCTGAGCCTTCTGGTGTTTCTGACGGCTTGCGACGATGTGATTGATCTGGACTTGCCGGACACGGAGCCGCGTCTGGTGGTAGACGCCACCATTACCGACCTGGATACCGTGCAAACGGTTAAATTGAGCTATTCAGCCAATTATTTCTCCAATGTGCCTACACCGCCTGCAGTGGGTGCGCTGGTGGTCATCACCGACGATCTGGGCGTGGCGGACACGTTGATTGAAGAGGGCATTCCCGGCTTGTACCAATCGCCAAACAGCAAACAGGCCGGCCGTACATATACGTTGTATGTGCAGACGACCGATGGCAAAACATTTGAATCGGATCCAGAAATCTTGCGTCCGGCTGTACCCATCGAAAACATTGAATACCGATACAATCCGACCGGCGAGTTCGACAACGACAGTTTGCCGGCGGGCGGGTACGACATCCTGATTTTCACCACAGAACCGGCAGGTGCAGGCGATTTTTACCGCTGGCGCTCGTACATCAACGGCAAAGAGTTGAGGGATGCGGAAGACATGCAGTTTGCGAACGACGATTTTGTAGACTGCAACGGCACTTCCACGGGTTTTTTGATCAATGCAGACCTGGTGCCCAAAGGCGGTCATTATCGCGTGGAACAAATGACCATTTCGGAAGGCATGTACAATTTCATGTTCATCCTGAACCAGCAAACGGCCTTTGTGGGTGGCCCGTTTGACCCGCCACCAGCGCCTATCCCCAGCAATTTGCGTTGCCTGAGCCACCCCGACGAAAAAGTGTACGGGTATTTTTCGTGCGCCGGGGTGAGTGTAGCCGAGATTACGGTTCCGGAGTAATTTTTTTCCACCACCAAAGCGTTTTTTTACCACTAAGACACTAAGATACACTAAGATGATGTTGAATAACATTAGTGTTTCTTAGTGTCTTAGTGGTAAACAATGATTTGTTTACATAAATTTAATTTTACCCTTGGCGGTATTGTAAATACATTTGTCGGCTTATCTTCTTTTTTGTGTAAACAAGATTAACCGATGCCGCTTATGTACAGGTACTTGCTTTTTGCCTTCTCGTTTATTGCTTTTTCTGCCCAGGCACAAGAAAAAGGTGTGATTAGTGGCCGGGTAGTCGACGAAAACAACCAGCCGGTGGCATACGCCACGGTGCAACTGGAGGGTACCAACAACGGCACCCGCACTGGTGAGCAAGGTGAATTCTTGCTCAAAGCCGATGCGGGCAATTACACCCTGATGGTGAATTACCTCGGCTACGCAGCCATCAGCCAAAGCGTTTCGGTAAATGCAAACGCCACCACTGAGGTGTCCATTTCCCTTGGCGAAAGCAGCATCGAACTCAAATCGGCCGAGGTGTCGGGGGTAAAGGTGAAAACCGCCTCCGCTACGCGTACCCTGCTTGAAGTGCAGGATATCCCGCAGGCCATCGTGGTGGTGGGGCAAAAAACGATCAAACAACAAGGTGCGTTCGACCTCACCACGCTGACGCGCAACATCAGCGGACTCAATTTTACCGGCAATTACAGCGGCGCGGGGTCTTACCAGTTTTTTAATGCCCGCGGATTCGATCTGGTCAATTCACAGAATTTTCGCTGGAACGGCATGATGATCTGGAACCTGGGCAACAACTTTTCGGACAACATCGAACAGGTTGAATTCCTGAAGGGGCCTACATCTATATTGTTTGGCGACGTGGCACCGGGCGGCGTGATGAATTTCAGCACCAAAAAACCCTTGGCCGAGTTTTATGCCGGCATCGACCTCAAACTCGGTCAATGGAACCTGATCCGACCCGCAGTAGACATCACCGGCCCTTTAAACGCCTCTAAAACCCTCCGCTACCGCCTTAATACCTCTTACCAGCGCGAAGAGAGCTTCCGCGATTATGTGGAATCCGAGCGTTTCATGGTGGCACCCACCATTGCCTGGGACATTACGCCCCGCCTGTCGTGGAACGTGGAAGCGGTGTTTCGCAATTCCACCGCATCGGATGACCCGGGTTTGGTGTCGCCCGACGGCACCGTCAAGGGCCTGGATCAACTGCCCGAAGAACTGTACCTCAGCGAGCCTACCCGAAAGTACAAATACAACGACCAGAGCTACTTTTCCACGCTGACCTACCGCCTCAGCGATACATGGCGCTTGCGCAACGTGCTGTTCTACGGATACACCGAAAACCGGCCCTGGGGCATCTGGCCCGACCAGCCCGACGAAAACGGCGACATGCAGCGCAACCAATACGGCTACAACCAGTGGCTCCGAAACCTGTCGACCACCCTTGACGCATACGGCAGCTTTTACACCGGCGGCATCAAACACAACCTGTTGGTGGGCGTGGAGTACCAGCGCTCGCGCTTCCGGTACACCAACGAAGGGTACTTAGACTCCCTTGACCAGAACAATATTTTCAACATGGTGTACAACCAGGTACCCACCGACGAACCCGCCGAAGAGCCCTATCTGCCCTTTGTGTCGGTCATAGACCGCGCCGGTGTGTACGCCCAGGATCAGCTCATGTTTTTTCAGGAAAAACTGCACCTGCTCGTGGGCCTGCGCGCGGGCTTGACCTCGCAAGGCAACGAATACTACCAAGACGAACTGCCGGGCACAGGCTATGAAGGCTATGAAGACGATGTGGTAACGGTGGAAGTGTTGACGCCCCGCATCGGACTGGTGTACAAACCCCGCGACTGGGTGTCGGTGTACGCCTCTTATTCACAAGGATATGAGGTCAACTCGCCCGATCTTTTTGCGTTGAACTACGCTGAGTTTTCTACGCCACCAGCTACCAGGAGCGCCCAGGTTGAACTGGGGAGCAAGGCAAGTTTGCTTCAGAATCGATTGGGTGTAAGCCTGACACTGTTTCAAATTGACAAAAAAGACCCCTATGGTTTTGTGTACTTAGATCCGGAAAACCCCAATTTTGACGAATACAACGTGTATTACGACGGCAAGCACCGCAGCAAGGGCATCGAACTCGACATAGACGGCAAGGCCACGCCCTGGCTGTCGATTACTGCGGGTGCAGCTTTTACAGATACCGAGGTGGTGGAAGACCCGGGTTATCCCAAAGGCAATCGCTTGCCCAATGCCCCGCGCTACACCGGCAACTTCTGGATCAACTACGAACCTACAGGTACACTCAAAGGGCTGACCCTGGGCACGGGTTACTTCTACAAAAGCAAGTTTTTCTCCGGCATAGACAACAACCCGGACCTGCAAGTAGACAACAGCTTCACCGTCGACCTTGCAGCCGGGTATGAGTTCAAGCGGTTTGGCGCACAGGTCAACGTGACCAACATCACCAACGAACGGAATTACCTGAATCCGTGGGTGTTCAACCTGTTTGACATACAGCCTTTGCGGCGGGTGGTGCTGACGCTGCGGTATCGTTTTGGTTCTTACTAACTTTCACAAGAAATTCAGAGAGTGGAAGTCGTAAAAATGTAACTATTTAGCCTTCGGCGAAGCAATTTTTACCACGGATGACTCAGATTTACACAGATAAAACACAAATTTCATTCGAAATAGCGCATAATTCGAGCATAATCTGTGTAAATCGGTGTCATCTGTGGTGAAATTAATCTTTGGGCACCGCGGCTGGCGGGTGCTAAATAGTTACGTAAAAATTTTGCGCAACCAATCACTCCACCACCCAAGCCGCCCTCCTCGGTGCAGGCATCTCGCTGTCCATGCCCCGTATCGCTTTCCAGAGCACCTCGTTAAACTCCCGCTCCGGCACCCGGTCTACGTTGCTGAGGTCAAATGCTGCGGAACGGCGCGTCAATTCGTTGTCAATGTATGCATTCCGGGTGTCAATAGGCACCTGATTCGGTCGGGCGTTGTAAGGCCGCACATCCGGTTTTGCAGTAAAACACCGCCACATGGGCGTGGCCGCCGCGTCGAACTGGCTCATGGGCGGCAAGCCCAGGATCAATTCCATGGTGCGCAGCATAGCAGAAGTGGAGTACATGGTGTGGTCTACGTATCCGCGTTTGACGTGCGGCCCCACCACAAAAGCGATGCTGCGGTGGGCGTCAATATGGTCGGGGCCGTCTTGGGCGTCGTCTTCCAGCACAAAGACCACGCTTTCTTTCCAAATGGGGCTTTTCGACAAGTGTTCGATGAAGTTGCCAAAAGCCAGGTCATTGTCGGCTACAGCGGCAATAGGGGAGTAGGCGCCCTTTTCCATGCCGCTGGTGTGGTCATTGGTCAACCGAAGCGAATTAAAACGCGGTACTTGACCAACAGCAAGCAAAGAGTCGAAGTCGCGCTCCCACACGCGCTCCCGCTCGATGTCCTGAATGTTCATGTCCCAGGATGAATAAGTGGTGCAAAAGTGGCCTTCGATGGTGGGGTAGTTGGGTTTGTAGTTGTCGGCAAATTCGCCATATGTGCGGTAGCTGATGCCTGCGCGTTTGCAGTGGTCCCACAGGTATCCGCCTTTGGGGTGGGCGAGGGGATTGTCTCCTTCGTAGTCGTATTGGCCACCGCGACCGCCGTATTCCGTAGGCCATTTTTTCTCGACATAATCGGTGGCATAGGCACCCATGCTCCAGTTGTGTCCGTCGGCGCTCACTTCGGCATCTACGTAAAAGTTGTCGAGCAGCACAAATTCGCGGGCAAGAGCGTGGTGGTTGGGCGTCACTTTTTCGGGGAACAGGCAAAGGGTGCTGTCGCCGTTGCCCTCCGGCATGTCGCCCAATACCTGATCGTACGTGCGGTTTTCCTTGATGATGTAAAACACGTATTTGATGGGCGATGGGTCACCCACGCGCATGGGTATGGGGTTGCCCGCTTCGCCTTCCGCCAGGGTTTCTTTTTCCTTGGAATACGGGGTGTTGGCGTATACCTGTCGCGAATAATCGGCCAGGGCTTGGCTATTCGGCATGTCAATCATGCTTAAGGAACCGAAAATGGCCGCGCCGATGTACTGCGATGCGTGGCTCCGGGCCTCACTCTCGCTCATGTTGGGCTGTATCCCGTCCGGATTGGCTACGCTGTTCAGGCCTTTGCCGTTGGTCACTAAAATGGTGTTGCCGGCCACCCGAACGCTGGTCGGGTACCAGCCCGTAGGGATAAAGCCCATGGAGCGGCTTTCGCCTGGCCTGGACACGTCGAACACCGCCAGGCAGTTGTTGTCGGCATTGGCGATGTAGAGCGTGTGGCTGTCGGCAGACAAAGCCAGGCTGTTGGTGGTGGATCCGTTGGGGGCATTGGGGTACAAGGCCGCGTTCAGCACTTCTTGTTCTCGTCCCGATTTCAGGTCGATGACCGAAACGGAATTGTCCAAAGCATTGGCCACGAAAAGCCTGGTGCCATCAGGGCTCAGGAGCATTTCGTTGGGGTGGAGGCCTGCAGGAAGGTCGGCTTTGCGCTTGAACGTTTTGCCGTCGAAAACAGCTACCGATTTACCGCCCCAAAGCGACACATACATTTCGGATGCGCCGGCATTGTACACACAGGCGTACGGTTCAGCCGGCAAACGGAATTGCTGTTCGGCTTTTTGCGTTTTCAAGTTCACGACGTGCAAAAGCGAATCGCCCATGGTGCAGGCAAAGAGTCGGTTGTTTGAGGCGTCCAGGGCCAGTCCGGCCGTGAACACATCGTTGTTTTTGGCTGGTTTGCCCAGCCGAATGACCGAATCGCGGAGCAATTTGCGGTTTTGTATACGAAACACCTCAATGCTGTTGTCGGTGCCGGCAGAAGCATACAGGCGTTTGCTGTCAGCGCTGAACACCAGTCCGTACCACAGTTTTTTGACCGTCATGGAATCCACCGGCGCACCCGTTTTGGCGTCGAACAACTGTAGGTATTGCAAACCGACACCGGCGTGTGCCACGGCAAGGAGGGTGCCGTCGGGCGACAAGCTCATGGCAAGGGGGAAGTCGCCGAGGGCAATCTGGCGTCCGGCGGGCGTGAGCGACCAGCCGTTGGGCAACAGGGTTCGTTTACCGGGGTAGGCGGTTTGGATTTGGGCATCCAGGGCGGAAGTCGACAGCAGACAACCCAAAAGCAGGGTAAAGATGTGTTTGAACATGGCAACAGCAAGTTTGGGTGAACACCATTGGGTGTAGCGCTCAAGTTTTGCTAAATTGTCCGGCATGTTGGTTGTTGCGTGGTTATTTTTTGGTTAACTCTAAACCCTCAACTCCTCAACTCCTCAACTCCTCAACTCCTCAACTCCTCAACTCCTCAACTCCT
>JBMOHO010000150.1:0-9070 GCA_049317805.1 Saprospiraceae bacterium | reverse complement strand
GTTTAGGGGTTGAGGAGTTTAGGGGTTGAGGAGTTTAGGGGTTGAGGAGTTTAGGAGTTGAGGAGTTGAGGAGTTTAGGAGTTTAATTATTTTGATGAGCAAAAAACATGACAAAGACAACAACCTATCTGTTTATCACTGCCGCTTTTCTGCTGGGTACTTGCCCGTTGTTTGCACAACAAAGCGCCGTGGACATGAGCCAGGGGTATGTGCGTTACTTAGTGACCCACAACTGGACCAAAAAAATGACCTCGCTGGACTACATCGGCCCCCAACGGCGCGAAAAAGTGCAGTACATGTGGGGCAATGATTCCGAATGGCGTATGTATGCAGAGCTGTACTACTCCGAAGCGGCGTCTAAATACCTGGATTCAGATGAAAGCCCTGACAAGGACATCAATACGTATTCCTGGAAAAAAGACGCGTTTTTTATCCGCCGCGACTTCTCTGCAAACAAAGAATCCGATTTGGTTACCTTCCTGGGCAAAAACTATTTGGTAGACGATTCTTTACAATGCCCCAACTGGAAGGTGCTCAATGACTTGAAAGAGGTAGCCGGACACATTTGCATGAGCGCATCCTGGGAAGATACCCTGAGGGACCAGGAGGTCATTGCCTGGTTTGCCATGGACATTCCCTCCAGCGCAGGCCCCGAGCGTTTTTGTGGTTTGCCGGGCCTGATCCTCGAAATTGACATCAACAACGGTGCCATGATCGTCAGCGCCGACAAAATCACTTTTTCGCCCATTACCGCCGTACAACTCGCCCTGCCTACCAAGCCCAAAGGCAAAAGCATCAAGGAAGCTGATTACCAAACCCTGTACGCCAAACACATTGAAGACAAACGCAAGAATGAGGATCCGTGGTTCTGGGAGTCCGGTATTAGTTTAGAGTTTAGAGTTTAGAGTTTAGAGTTTTGGGGTTGATTCCGAAAATTAAAGCAGGGCGCTCAACTCAAAACTCATCACTCAAAACTCATCACTCAAAACTCAAAACTCAAAACTCAAAACTAAAGCGTAACCCTGTCCTACCCCAATGCACATGGTGCACAGAGCGTATTTGGCGTTGCGGCGGCGGATTTCCCGTGCGGCGGACAAGGTGATGCGGGCACCCGACATGCCGAGCGGGTGGCCCAGCGCGATGGCGCCGCCGTTGGGGTTGATGCGCGGGTCGTCGTCGGCCAGGCCCCATTGACGGGTGCAGGCCAGGGCCTGGGCGGCAAAGGCTTCGTTGATTTCGATGATGTCCATGTCATCCATGCGGAGACCCGCTTTGGCAAGGGCTTTGCGGGCAGCTTCTACCGGCCCGATGCCCATGATGCGGGGTTCTACGCCCACAACAGCCGATGAAAGCACGTGGGCAAGGGGTTCAAAACCGTGTTGTTGGGCAGCATGTTCGGAAGCCAAGAGCAGGGCTGCGGCGCCGTCGTTTAGTCCGGAGGCATTTCCGGCGGTCACGCTGCCGTTTTTGCGGAATGCCGGCCGCAATTGAGCCAGGATATCGAGGGTAGAGTCGGGTTTAATGAACTCATCGTGCATCATCATCACCGGATCGCCTTTGCGTTGGGGGATGGGTACAGGCACAATCTCTTCGGCCAGCAGGCCTTCCTTTTGGGCCCTGGCGGCTTTTTGTTGGCTCCAGAGGGCAAAACGATCCTGGTCTTCGCGGCTGATGTGGTACAGGTCCACCAGGTTTTCGGCGGTTTCGCCCATGGCTTCTGTGCCGTAGCGTTCGTGCATGCGCGGGTTGACAAAGCGCCAGCCAAAGCTGGAATCGTACAACTGGGCGTCGGTACCAAATGGTTTGGCGCTTTTGCTGATCACGTACGGGCCGCGGGTCATGTTTTCCACGCCACCGGCAATGAACACGTCGCCGTCGCCCGCTTCTATGGCCCGTGCCGCGTGGATGACGGCCGACATGCCGCTTGCGCAAAGGCGGTTGACGGTTTCACCGGGTACAGATACCGGCAAACCAGCCAGCAACAACGCCATGCGGGCGACATTTCTATTGTCTTCGCCAGCCTGGTTGGCACAACCAAGTATTACTTCGTTTATGTTTGCAGCGTCAAAGTGCGCGTGCCGAAGCAAGAGTTGTTCCAGCACGTGTGCCGCCAGATCGTCGGTGCGCACGGTGGACAAGCCGCCGCCAAAATTGCCAATGGGGCTGCGTACCCCGTCGATGATGAAAACCGCTTTTGAATAAGACATGGGTTGTTTTTGATTTGTACAACAAAGGTACGTATTGGATGCAAGCGGCATGATGCCACGACGCAGAACAAATCTGGCCTGATTTTTGTCTGAAAAAAATTACCCATAATTCGGTACATCAATTAAATTTACTGCATTGAACATGAAACATCTTTACGCACCCCTGTTTGCCTTATGCATTGTCGGCTTGTTGTTGACACAAGGTTGTAGCGATTCCGAACCCGTCATTGTGCCGGAAGCCATCACAGCGCATAATGACGACAACAGTGTTTTCCTCAGCTGGAACAAATTAATGCTCGAACTCGACCGCTATGCGCCCGGTTACCGCCCAAGTCCAGCCCCACGTGCATCCGCTTACCTCGGTATTGCTGCCTACGAAGCCGTGGTCATGGCCATACCGGAAAACAAATCCATTCAACCTTTTCTGCCAGGATTACAAGTGCCCAGGCCCGATCTGCAACTGGAATACCACTGGCCAACAGTGGTCAACGAGGTCTATGCGTACCTCATGACCCGGTTTTATTTCCACATGGAAAACAGCCATCCGGACTTGTACCAGAAAATTGAGGAAACCCGGGTTCAAAATAATGGTTTGTATCAAGGCGATATATCGCCGGAAACCTTTAACCGTTCGGTGGATTATGCTCAACGCGTCGGTTTGGCCGTATATGAATGGAGCGCCACCGACCTGATTGCCCACAACGCATTTTTGAATCCACAACCAACAGATTACACGCCGCCGCAAGGCCCGGGGTTGTGGAAGCCCACGCCACCGGACTTTGGCCGTGCCTTGTTCCCATACTGGGGCGAAGCCCGCACCTTTGCCTTGCGCGACGAAGAAAAACTAGGCAGACCGCCGCTGCCATACAGCCAGTTGCCCAATTCGCTGTATTACACCCAAAACCTGGAGGTGTATAACACGGTAAACCACATGAAAAACAGCGATGACGCCACTGCACGGGAAAACGAGTGGATGGCTATTTTCTGGAGCGACGACATCCGGGGCCTTACGTTCTCGCCAGCCATTCGTTATATATCCATTTTGAACCAACTGGTGGAAAAAGAAGATCTTGACCTGGCTGAATGCGCCGAAGTGTACGCCAAAATGGGCATGTCGCTCAACGACGCCTGTGTATCCGTGTGGTTCACCAAATATTACTACAACACCGAGCGCCCGATTGACTACATCCGCAGCGTGATCAGCCAACAGGATCCGGAAGCAGCCGGATGGACCACCTTTTTGGACAACCCCATCACGGGCGCCAAGGGCATCAACCCCAGCTTTCCGGGATACCCGTCTGGCCATTCCGGTTTTGCCGGTGCCGGTTCTCGCATCCTGTCTTCGTTTTTTGAGTTCAATGCCAAACACCCCGGCACGTATACTTTTACCGATTACAGCCATTTTGGCCGGGTTGAATTCAACGGCTCCCCCCGTACGTTTTTCTCTTTCAAAGAATTGGGCGATGAAAAAGCCTTCGCCCGAGTGCCGCTGGGCGTTCACCTTCGCATGGACTGCGTAGAGGGCATCCGCATTGGCGAGAAGGCCGCCCAACGGGTGCTGGAACTGCCCTGGAAGAAATGATCAGTTTTGAGTTTTGAGTTTTGAGTTTTGAGTTGGGCGTTTTGGGCTTGATTCCGAAAATTAAAGCAGGGCCCCCAACTCTAAACTCTAAACTCTAAACTCAAAACTGATCACTTATTCCATTCTTCCCAGGTGGTTTTGGTGTATTGTTCTTCAGCGGCAAAAGTGAGTTCCTTGAGGATGGCGTCCGGTTCTTTGTAGCCAGGGGAAATCATGATGCGCTCGAATTTTTCGTTGAGGTAAACGAAGCAAGGGTAGCCCATTTTGCCTTCCAACAGCGAGTAAGCCAGGGTGTGGTAGCCGCGCCCCCCGTTGTCTACGTAGTTAAACGTGTTGTTGTTGAAAACGATGTCTTCTTTTTGTTCGGCGTTGAATTTGACGGGGTAAAAGTTTTTGGCCAGGTATTCAGACACTTTAGGGTCGGCAAAAGTGCTTTTATCCATTTTTTTGCACCAGCCACACCAATCGGTGTACACGTCCACAAAAATTTTCCGGGGTTGTTTTTTGTTGAGGGCAACCGCCTCGTCCCAGGTATACCATTTGAGATCGGTTACTTCAGTTTTGGGGTTAGCAGGCCACATGAAGGCGCAACAAACCGCCATAAAGGCGACCGACAAGCCACCGAAAACAACGTTGTTTTTCATATAGAAACATTTTTGCAAAGATACCGGAAATTCGATATACTGCAATCACATATCTGGCGTCCGGGCGTAGGGTGCCACGTCCTGACCCACCGTCAACCCATCCAAAAAACGATAATACCCTGCGATGCCGATCATGGCTGCGTTGTCGGTGCAGTACTCAAAGGCGGGAATGTAGGTTGTCCAGCCTTCCTGTTGGCCCAGCGTTTGCAAGCCATTTCGCAACGCCGAATTGGCGCTCACACCACCGGCAATGGCTACGTGTCGGATGCCTGTCTGGCGGGCGGCTTTGCGTATTTTTTTCAGCAGAATACCCACAATGGCTTGTTGCACAGAAGCGCAAATGTCGGGGAGTCGTTGTTCTACAAAATCGGGTTGTGCGGCCACGTGATCCCTCAAAAAGTACCGGATGGCTGTTTTGAGGCCACTGAAGCTGAATTGCAGGCCGGGCGTAGCGGCTTCAGGCAGCGGAAAAACGGCCTGTCCGTTTTGGGCCAGCTTATCAATAAGCGGTCCGGCTGGATAGCCCAGCCCCAGCATTTTACCTGCTTTGTCAAAGGCTTCGCCTGCAGCGTCGTCGAGGGTTTGGCCCAGGATGTCCATGTGGTGAAAACCGTTTACCTGCACAATCTGGGTGTGGCCTCCGCTGACGGTCAGACACAAAAAAGGAAATGGGGGGTGGGGTGCCTCGGCAAAGTGGGCCAGCACGTGTGCCTGCATGTGGTGCACTTCAATTAAAGGGATGTCGGCGCTGAGCGCCAGCGCCTTAGCAAAGGAAACGCCCACGATGAGCGACCCCAACAACCCGGGCCCGCGGGTAAACGCGATGGCTTGCAGGTCGGCTATGCGGACCTTGGCCTGTTTCAGGGCTGCATCCACTACAGGAACGATGTTGGCCTGATGCGCCCGTGAGGCCACTTCCGGCACCACGCCGCCGTACAGTCGGTGCACCTCCTGGTTGGCAATGATGTTCGACAGCACCCGGCCGTCCCGGATCACGGCGGCAGCTGTATCGTCGCATGAAGATTCAATCGCTAAAATCGTAACAGACATCCAACAAAGATACACAGTTTGGCATGATTCTTTCTGCACCTGATTACCCCACAATAGGTAAACCCCCGTTTTTCACTTTAACATCGTTGTGTATGTTTTCTACGACTACCAAAGACAAAAAATCCGGCATCGCTGCCCTAAGCAATGGTGCCAACGGACAAGAAAAAGAAGGCACAGCCACCACCGTCATCGCCAAAGGCACCCTCATTGAAGGAAAATTTTCCTGCTCCGAAAACGTGCGCTTGGACGGCGCCATAAACGGAGAGGTGCAGGTAGACAAGCGTTTTGTGATGGGCGACACCAGTGTGGTGCAGGGCAACATCCGTGCGCGCGACGCCGCCATCAAGGGCAGGATCAAGGGCGACATAGAAGTGAAGGAAGCGCTCCACCTGCTCGACACTGCCATCATAGAAGGCAACATCACTGCAAAAACCATGATCGTAGAGGAAGGTGCCCGGTATAATGGAGCCTGCCGCATCGGTGTAGTGGTAAAAAGCTAATATTTTGGGTTGGAAACTTGAATCTGCCAACAGCCTTACCGTACTTTACGGGGCCAAGCCGGTACTGGCGTTCCGGCCTATGGCTTTTTATATGGCAGACAGTAAAATTTCGTATCAAGACGCCCGATTGGACTACCAGCAGGCCAGTCGATGTGAAGCCTACACCATTGTGGGGGCTGACGCGCTGTCTATGCTGGCAGTCGACGACTCCGGCGTGGTCCGCGCCGCCGTTTATTATCCTTTTGAAACGGCGCATACGCATGACCTCAACCCCTTGCGCGGGGTGCTGCAGTCAGACGATGTTTTTCGGCTCCGGTTCCGCAACCACTTTTGTGCCGTTTTTCACCCCAGGCTCACGCTGGTACCCCAACGCTTGTTCGACGCTGACCATTTGCCAGCGTATTTCAACCTGCTGTTGTCCGAAAACAGCATGGAATACGGACATATTCCCATTCCGGAAATGGATTGTGTAGCGGTTTTTGCCAACCGCAAGGACGAGCAGGCGCTGTGCAACCAGTTGAGTAGCCGACCTTCTTCGCCACACCTCGCGCCTGCGTTGTTGCGTGCCGCTCAGTATACGGCTCCTAGGGACTCATCATCCGTTTTCCTGAACGTTCGAAACCATACGGCCCAGGTAGCAGTGTTTGACCGGCAGATGTTGCTGTATTACAATGCTATACAGTTTGAAAATGGAGATGATCTGGTGTATTACATCCTGTTGTTGTACGACCAGTTCAGGCTTAATGCGCTCAAATCGCCCCTGATTATTGCTGGCAATGTGGCTGCCGACGACGAAGCCCTCCGGCTTTTGCGCAATTACATAGCCCAGGTTTCTTTTGCGGTGGCACCCGAAAAACTGCAATTCCCGGAAATTGTGCCCGCTGTGCCGGAACACTTCTTTTTTGAATTGATCAGTTTACGGCATTTTGGGCGTTAACTTTGCGCCATGCGCATCATTGGAGGTAAATTCAAGGGCCGGCGGTTTAATCCACCGGCCGACAACTGGCCTACCCGCCCCACGACCGACTACGCCAAAGAGGCACTGTTCAATATTTTGACCAACCATTTTGAATTTGAGGACATGCGGGTGCTCGATCTGTTTGGCGGGACGGGCAGCCACAGCTATGAGTTTATTTCGAGGGGTTGTACGGATGTCACCTACGTAGACAAATTTCCGGGGGCGGTGCAGTTTGTCCGCAAAACGGCCGAACAATTAGACATCAAAGCCCAACTGCACATTTACCAAATGGACGTGTTTCGCTTCATCGAATCGGCTAAAGGCCCGTATACCTATATTTTTGCCGGGCCACCGTATGCCTTGCCGACCATAGACGCGATACCCGACCTGATATTGAACAAACAACTGCTTGCAGAAGAGGGCTGGCTGGTGCTCGAACACAATCCGCACCACGAATTTTCGAAGCACCCCAATTTGTTCGACGTACGCCACTATGGCAAAACCATCTTCAGCTTTTTTCGCGCCGGCCCTTTAGAGCTTACACCTTAAAGTAATGGGCGCCGTTTGTATTTCGTTGCTGCGGTGTCCGGCCCTGTCCTGGATGCTGATTTTATAAAAGACCGTGTCAAACGTCTGAGGCGCAATGGAACCGCTTTCACAAGGCGGAATGCCGTTGTTGTAAATGCAACAAGTAGAAGGCAGCACAATGAAAATTTCGCCCGATATGCCGTTGCCCGCGCCTTGTTGTTCGATGTATGGAATGCGGTAAGAGGGTTTCATGAAGTTATCGCGTCCATCAACGATGAAAATGCTCTCGGAGTCGTCTTTAAACCCCAAATCGCCGTCGCCGTCTGTAAAAGTAAAAGATATTACTACGCTGTCTTCACCGAGACTGGATTGCAGCAGCAGGTTTTTTGATAAACTTTTGAACTCAATCACGGGTTCTTTCGGGTAATCCGGCGGTTTTACGCAAGTGGCCCACATCAGCACGGCAACAGCGGCCAACAAAAGGAGATTTACACGCATATCGGTATTTTTTTGACGAATTTACAACGATGGAAACAAATGAACGGGAGTTGTTATTGTGGCAAGTGCAACATTTGTCTGCAACGTGCTTTGAAAAAACAGCTTTGGCCATTTTTCGGCACCAGGCGGCCCATAACCCCACCTACGCCCGCTACCTGCAACTGCTGAACCGACACCCGGAACACATTCATGCACTGATGGATGTGCCGTTTTTGCCCATTTCTGTATTTAAACACCATATTATTCAAACGGGTGATTGGACGCCCGAACTTTTTTTTCAAAGCAGCGGCACTACCGGGCAAACGCCGTCGCAACACGCGGTGCGCGATGCCGGTTTTTACATACAGCACACCGTACGAAGTTTCACCCAACAGTATGGAAATCCGGACGATTATTGCATATTGGCTTTGCTGCCAGCTTATCTGGAACGAAGCGGCTCTTCTCTGGTGCTCATGGCTGATGCGTTTATTCAACGTTCGCGTTATCCGCAAAGCGGATTTTTCCTGAACGAACACGCTCAACTGGCCGATATCCTGAAAAACTGCGTAGCCCAGAACATCCCGACCTTGCTGCTGGGCGTCAGTTTTGCCCTGCTCGATTTTGCAGCGCAATACCCGATGCCGCTTCCCGGCGTGGTGGTCATGGAAACCGGCGGCATGAAAGGTCGGCGAACAGAAATGACGCGAAGCGACCTCCACGCGGTGCTGCAACACGCTTTTCAATTGGATGCCATACATGCTGAATACGGCATGACCGAACTGTTTTCGCAAGCCTACAGCCAGGGCCACGGCTTGTTTACCCCTGCGGAAACCATGCGGGTGTATACCAAAGATGTGTATGATCCTTTTGAGTTCACCGCGCCTGGCCGCACCGGGGTGTTAAACATTGTTGATCTGGCGAACCTCGATACCTGCTCGTTTATTGGCACGGAAGACCTGGGGCGGGTGCGTGCCGACGGGCGTTTTGAAATGCTTGGGCGCCTGGACGCGGCGGAACTGAGGGGGTGTAATTTGATGGTTTAGGAGTTTAGGAGTTTAGGGGTTTAGGGGTTGTTGTGCGTTTTAGAGTTTTAAACAAGAAGCGCAAATAAGTTTGCGATATGT
>JBMOHO010000149.1:0-9077 GCA_049317805.1 Saprospiraceae bacterium | reverse complement strand
GGATGACGCCTCAAAACCCCAAACCATCGGCACACGATGTGATGGTGGGCAACTGGACGCCATCCTGCTTTGACGAAGACCGCAACCGCGAGGCCGGTTTTGGCATGACGGTCAACATCATCAACGGCGGCTTGGAGTGCGGCGGTGGCACAGAAAACCAAAAAGTGGTGAACCGCATCGGCCACTACACGCGGCACTCGGGCATCCTTGGTGTTGGTCGAGACGTAGAAGGAACCAATACCTGCAACGCTTGTGGTTGTGCCGGTCAGCAATCGTTCTCCGGTTTTGAAGGCGAACCCGAAGACTGTCCTGGCAACCGTCCGGCCAGCAGCGAGCAACGCCCGCAAGCCGTAACACCGGTGATGCTGGCCATGCCCAACCCGACAAATGGTGCCATGGACATCCACTTTACGGTGGAAATCAGCGGCAATGTTCAGATTGACGTGGTGGATATGCAGGGCCGCATCATTCAACAAGTTGTTCAGGAACAGTTGGCCGCAGGCCAGTACAATATGCGAGCCGACATCAGCCGCATGGCCCCCGGCTCATACCTGCTGCGCAAAACCACTGCCAGCGGACAGGAAGTGATGAAGATTAGCAAAGTGAACTAAACGCTTGTCCTTTTTGGATAATTTGCCGACACGACGTTCGCCGTTGTGTCGGAATTTTTTATTAGCGAATGATCCACGTATCGTAAGACACAACGACAGATGCTACAGACAGCGTCAGCAGAAAAACGGCAATGGCCTTGTGTACCCAGGAAGGTGCTGCAGGCCGAAGCACGAGGAATAAAAAGACAAGTAGCAGCACCCCTTGCGGGACTTGGGTGGCTACAGAAAGGTTTAGCAAAAACAGGTTGTGCAACACCGAAAGCAAGACGAGCGTGCAAGCAAAAATGGAAATTTTTTGAATGTGTTCAAAATAAAAGGGTTTGAATGCACAATTTTCCTCGTCGATCTTCAAGGGGAACAGCAGGTTTGCCAAAACAAACAGGTTAATGGGGTATAGGATGACAAACATGAAAGTGACCATGTGCCACACATCCAGGTCTTTCAACTCGTACAGCACAAACCATTCCTGAATATGCAACAGGAGCACCAACAAGACCCATACCATGTGGGGCCAGTACGACTGCACGCCCGGAATTTGGAGTAATCGCACAAGGGACGATAAAATATGGGTAATGCCCAAGCCCAAAATAATAGAAATCAGGATGGTGATGTACTCAAATGCGCTAATGCTGTTCATCCTGGCTGGTTGTTGTATTTTGCGCTGCAAATTTCACAAAAGGATATGGCATATCAACGCGCCAAACCCGAAAAACCCTTGACGCCCGACGAAGCGCTGCTGGCCCTGGAGCGGTATTGCGCTTACCGGGAGCGCTCGCCGCATGAAGTGAGGCAAAAATTAAAAGCGCTCGGACAATCGGGCGACACCGCCGAACAACTGTACCACGTACTGGAAACCGACAACTATTTCAACGAACAGCGGTATGCCGAAGCGTATGCCGGGGGCAAGTTCCGCATCAACCATTGGGGGCGCGTGCGGATACGCATGGGACTGCAACAGCAACACATTGGCAACGCCACCATTGAAACGGCCCTGGCGTGTATTGAGTCGACAGAATATGAAACAGTGCTGCAGCAACTCCTGCAGCGCAAGCTGGCGCAATGGGCGCATGAAGATCTGCCAACGGCCAAACACAAAACCATACAGGGTCTTATTCGACAGGGATTCGAACCCGAACTGATTTTTTTGGCATTAAAATCGGCCTCAGAAACCTGACTTATAGAAAAAATTGTCAAAAATGATGTTTGACCGTTTGGCAACGTTTTGCTTAGATTTGAATCATAATCAACGGGTACTCACCATTTCAAACTCAAACTACATTATGGCAAAGAAAAAAATTACTTTGGAGGCACTCCGCCTGGAAAGTTTTGCTACCGAACTGGAACAGGAGCAACTGGGCCAGGTTCGCGGCGGCCAACTCTACATTTTCGGTAGCCGGTACACCTATCGCACGCGCTGGACATCGGTGGACACGCGCTCTGACGAGGCTGCTGACCAGCGGTTTGGCAAAAACGGGCGCTGATTAACCCGTTTTTCGTTTTGCCCTCACGACCTCGGCAAAAGGACGGTTTGACAAACGCCCTTCCATCCAGGCTTCCAGATCGAAGGTTTGCAGGAGCGTTTGTACAGCCGAATCTTTGCGCCATTTGCTCATTTCGGCAAACATGTGTTCGAGCAGCAATCGCCCGGACTCCGAACTGTCTGCCTGCATCAGGCCATTCATCAATTTCAAAAACCGTTTTTCGAATGCCGCAAAACGGTTTTTCTTCCGCAAAAATCGGGTAGCTGATCGCAGCAGCGACTCGAGCAGGAGTTTGTTGTCCAATTCAAAATGCAGGATCAACTGGATCATGCGGGCTAAACTTTGCAGGTCTTCCCGCTCTACGCTCTTTGGCTGGTTTTGCCAATGGTGCAGGTATTCGAGCGCGTCTTCGTATTCCCCGCAACCAAAACAAATGCAGCAAAACTGAAAATAAAAACTGGCACTTTCGAATACTTCGGGCCCCATGTCCTGAGCTTCTTGCCGGCAACGCTGCATTTCGCGGCGCGCTTCGTCAAATGCGCCAGTGTACATGCACAACACAAATTTGTTGGTAAAATACTGACGGTGAATCTTTTGCCGATCGTCCAAGGTAATCGGCTCAAGTTGCTGCAGCTTGTGCAAATGTTGGTTCACGGCATCGTATCGTCCGAGCAAACCACAAGCCAGGATGAGGTTGCTCAGGGTAGCGATGTAGTCGGACAAATCAATTTTTAAAAAATGCGGCTTTGATTCGAGCAGTGTGAGCAGTTGTTGTCCGGTTTCGTGAAAGGCCGGATAGTCTTTTTGGGCGTAATGCATGAGGTTTTGTGCCCTGAAGTAGTAAATTTTGGCGCGGTGCGACAAGGCCATGTCGGGCGATAGAAACAGCTCATGGTCACGGAGTGCCGTCAACTGCTCGTGTGAGTTTTGTCGGGTGTCTTCTTTGATGATCTGGTAGACCTGGAAAAAAACCTGCCGGTAAGCGGCGGCATTTTCCAGCATGTTTACGGCCAGTTGTTCTTCGTGTTGGATGCGTTGGAGTTGTCGGTGCAAAAAATTGACGTCCATACGGGTATAGGCCAGCTTTTTCTCCCAGTTCAGCACTTCGATCAGCGCCGAAAAATCTTCATATTGCCTGGCAATTTTAGTGGTTTTCAGGAGCAATTCGTCGCAATCATCGTATAAACCCCTTCTGTACAGCACTTCTACACTGTGAAGCCGATGCCGTATGCGCTGGTCGATGGAGCGTTTTTCGTCGTATACCTGAAGGCATTTCAAAATAAAAGTGTACAGATACGCCTTGAGTTCAGGGTATTTTTTGCCCTCGGCAGCGTTCGGATAAATCTTGTCGCGGATGGCTGCATCATCCGGCGCGTGGGCCACATCCATTTCGTGAAACAAAGTCAGGTATTTGTTGTGGTCTGCCGGCCTGGCCTTTACCAATACGCTGATGTGCCGCTTCTCAGCAGGGGTAAGCCCCTTGATGAGGCGAAATAATTTGTCGGAAGCGGGTTTGGGCATCGGTTATAGTTTGCGCAACAATACAGCCCCAAAATTGTCGGATTTATATCATTTTATCAAATTTAAAACAGGCTCAGAAACCTGACTTATGGATAAACTTGGATTGGTGCTTTTTCTTAACCCCTATACATTTGCAACAACAATAAAATAACGACCATGACGCAACGCTTACGCTCTACGGCCCAGGCCGATCGGACAACAAACAGCCCCAGGCCTGCACAGGTGGTGTCGCTGACGGGTGTACAACCGCCGAAAAACACGGACCCTGTCACGCTCGCAGGCAAATCCAGACATGGAGTGCTGGTGTTGCCCACCATGGAAGGCCTGTGTTTTGAACGCATCAAAGAACTGGTGTATCTGGAAGCCAGCGGCAACTACACTGTATTGCATTTTGCCGACACCCGGCAGGTGCTGGTGTGCAAAACCCTGCGCGATGTGGAAACCATGTTGCCGTCCGATGCGTTTGTGCGCATCCACCGCTCCCATTGCATTCACCTTCAGTACATTCGCAAATACGTACGGGGGAGGGGTGGTCATGTGGTGATGGAAAACGGAACGACGCTGGTGGTTTCTTCCGGTCAACGCGAATTGTTTTTTGACGCCGTGAACGCATTTTTTGGGTAAAGCCCCCAACGGTAGACCCATTTTTTGCGTCATTCAGATATAGATATTATTTGTGACACACCCGTTCGAATAAACACAGTAAGGGTTTGGTTTGAGGCCGGGCGCAGCCAATTGCGTCCGGTCTTTTTATTTTTCCCTCAGCACGCCATGAAAACGCAGCAGGTGGTCAGGCGCGCGTTCGTTGTACAGGCAAAGGATAAGGGTGTTGCGGGGGGCGGGGGCATTTGGAAAAAAAATTTTGACGGGATTGTGCACGTAGCCTTGCTCTTCAAACAGTTGCAACTGAGGTTTTTTGGGCCTTTTGAAGAGCCGCATTTCCAGGGCATTTTCGGGCAACGGCACATCGGCATATCCTTCTTCCCTTAAAAATTGTTTAACCATGTCAAAGGTGTGTGCCAAATTTGAGCCGGCAAATACCGTTCGGTATTCCCAACCGTCGCTGTACCCCCCTTGATACCTGCTCCCGGCATCCGGAAACAGTTCGCGAATGGGGGGCAGGCTGCGCGGGAGCTGCTCTGCGGCGTCCCGGGCGGCAGAAAGCGATTCGTCGAAGCCAAATTCGTCGTACAATGCCCGAAATTTTTTGCAAAAATAGCGGCTAATTTTTACATTTTTTAAACAAGTTGTTTTTAAATGCGTGTTTATTTACTCACTATTGGCGACGAGATACTGATCGGCCAGATTACCGACACCAATTCCGGCTTTATGGGTCGCCTGTTTGCGCAGCAAGGTTTCACCGTGGTGGAAAAAGGCAGCGTGGGCGATGAAGCAGAAGCCATTCGCAAGGGATTGGATCACGCCCTGCTACAGGCCGACATTGTGATTGCTACCGGCGGCTTAGGCCCCACCAAAGACGATGTGACCAAAAAAACCTTAGCCGATTATTTTGATTCGGAAATGGTTTTTCACCCTGAAACCTTCGCCCGCATAGAGGCCTACTTTGAAAAAATAGGCCGAAAAATGCCACCATCCATGCAAGATCAGGCTACCCAGCCCCTCAAGGCTGCCGTGCTGGTCAACAAAGTGGGCTCGGCGCCGGGCCTGTGGTTCGAAACGCCATCCGGCAAAATCGTGGTGGCCATGCCTGGCGTGCCTTGGGAAATGGAATACCTGATGAACGCCGAAGTAATGCCGCGCCTGCTGGAGCGCTATCCGGGCAACCCCATAGCTCACCGTACCCTGCTCACCGCCGGAGAAGGCGAAAGCAACATAGCGCAACGCATCGAATTGTTTGAACAGGGCCTGCCACCGCACATCAAACTGGCTTATTTGCCAGCCCTCGGACAAGTGCGCCTGCGGCTCAGCGGCCGGTACAACGAATCCAGAACCGCCGAACGCCAACAGCATTTGGAGCAAGAACTGGCAGGTTACAGCGCTGAACTGCAAGCGTTGTTGCCCGACCTTATTTACGGTGCCGAAGAACAAACCCTGCAAAGCGTGCTTGGCGATTTGCTGCGCGGGCAACACAAAAAAATCTGTACGGCCGAAAGTTGCACAGGCGGGTATGTGGCAAGCCTTATTACCTCGGTACCGGGCGCATCGGCGTATTTTCCGGGTTCGGTGGTCACCTATTCGTACGAGATGAAAACCAAGCTGCTGGGTGTTCGGCCGGAAACGTTGGCGAAATACGGTGCCGTGAGTGGCGAAACAGTAACAGAGATGGTCAACGGCGCGCTGCAAACGTTAGACGCTGACATGGCCGTGGCCATTTCGGGCATCGCGGGTCCGGATGGCGGAACGCCTGAAAAGCTCGTTGGTACGGTTTGGATGGCGGTAGGTGACCAGCACCGGGTGGTGACGCTGAAGCAAATTTTCGGGCGCGACCGCGACAAAAACATCCAGCTTACAGGGGTATATGCGTTGAATCTGGCGCGGAAATTTCTGCTGGGTCAGGCGTGACCTCGCCCAGCATGAGCGCGTATTGCCAGGCCCCTGCCTGCATGGCTTCGTATTGGCGTATGGATGCCAGTACGTTTTGGTAACGAATCTGGCTTACCAGTCCCAGTGTACGCATGATTTGGCCCGGAATACGCCATTTTTCGCACAAATGATGCAGGTTGCGCAGCGATACCCGCACGTTGGGCGTGATGTCTTTTGCTGTAAAACGGGAAAAACCGGCAGCCAACGCATGCGTTTCATATTCGGCTGCTGTGCCGATGTCCGGAATGGCCTGGGGGTGCAGCCACTCCCGGATCAGGCGTTCCTGCTCATCGTTTAATGGTCGCGCGGTTCGGATGTAATCGGCAATGATCAGTCTGCCGCCTGGCTTGAGTACACGCCTTGCTTCCACAAAAAAACGGGCTTTATCCTGCGCATGGCAAAAACTCTCGCAGGCCCACACCACGTCAAATTGCGCTTCAGGAAATGGCAGGCTCAGAAAATCGCCAACCACAAATGTGGGCACTGGCACCTTTTTTTTCGCTGCGGTGCGCCGGGCGTCAGCAATTTGCTCGGGCACGACAGACAGGCCCGTTACCTGTGCGCCTGCGTTTTCGGTGAGCCAGAAGGCCGCTTGGCCCACCCCGCAACCGGCGTCGAGTACCTGCTCGTTTTTCCGAATGCCGGCGTGTTGGGCCATCACGCGGTTCATGTTGAGGAGGGCTTTGGCGTGTTTGTCGGCCTGTTCGTCGTAATAACCAAAGTGCAGGGCCGGCACGCCGCTTCGGTCCCAGATTACCCTGTAATCGAACCGCGTATGGCGGTAATAAGTAAGCACATCGGGTATTGTTTTCATGGGGTTGGCTGATGGGGGTTATCGGGTTCCGAGCCGGTCTAAGTAAGGCTTGGCCTTTTCCGGTTGGCCCATGTCTTTGTAGGCGGTACCGATGTATTGAAGGAGTGTTTTGTTGTTGGGATCAAACTTCAGGCCCTCTTCCCATTGCTGGATGGCTTCCGGAAATTTCTTTTTCATGGCCAGCACCGCGCCGAGGTTGCGACGGGCGTCTACAAAACGGGGGTCGTATTGGATAGACCGGCGGTAGACCACCTCGGCAGAATCCAGGTTGTTGCGCAGAAAATAAATGTAGCCCATGTTAGAGAGCACTTTGGCGTCGTTTGGGCGGTGGAGCAGGGCCTTGTCGTAGTCAATTTTGGCTTTATCGTATTCCTGAAGCCTGAAATAGGCGAGTCCCCGGCTGCCGTAGGCGTCGTGGTATTGGGGAAACAGCTCCATGGCTTTGGTGTAGGATGCGATGCCCTTTTCGAGCATGGCTTTGTCGGTAATTTGACCGGTTTCTTCATTGACACCGCGCTTTACCTCTTCGAGCCCGATGTGGTAATTGAGTTTGGCGCAATCGGGTGAAGTCTGGATGTCGGCCACATACAGGCTATAACTGTCGTACCAGGCCGGGTTTCGGGCAATGGTGATGACGCCAAACACGGCTACAATGATGCCAAGCGCGGCCCAGGCAGTTTGTGCATGCTTGTTCAAGGCGGGTATTTGGAGCAGGGCCCAAGCCAGCAACAGGGCAAAACCCAGCGAGGGCAAGTACAGCAGTCGCTCGCCATACGATGTACCAATGGTAATAAAAATGTTGCTGAACAGCGAAAAAGTGCTGAGGAAAAACAGAATGGCAAACGAGGCCGGATGTTTTTTAGGCATTTGCCAAACGGCCCAAATGCCCATACCAACAAAAAGCAGGAAGCCGGCAATGGCCCGCAGGTCGCCGAAACCGACCGGTTTCATTTGCGCAAACCCAAGATCGCTGACCAACGGATACGGCAGCAACAGGGCCTTCAGATACCGTGCGCACATCATGCATGCAGAAGCCAGTTTATCGGCGCTGTTCTGAGCGCCCACCATGAAATTGTCCAAAATAGAAAAGGCTTCCTTGCCGGTTTGGGCGGACAATACCTGGTGCCGAACAAACAAAAACAAAAGGGCGGGCAACACCAGCAGGGCAGACCAACGCACGATTTTTGGGAGTGGCGCTTCTCCGAAATACCAAAGCGTCAGTGGAAAAACGGCCAGCAACGTGATGGCACTTTCTTTGGAGAACAGCGCGAGGGTGTACCAAAATGCTGCCAGGGCCAGGCGCTGGGTGGTTTTGTCGTATTGGGCCTGCCATAGGGCGCGCAACGCCAGGGTACCAAACAGGAGCGACAGGATTTCGTCGCGGCTTTTGATGTTGGCCACTACTTCCGTATGTACCGGGTGGGCCATGAACAGGAGCACGGTAAACGCTGCCAGCAACGGGTGTTGTTTGTGCAAGATGTCGCGCCAGGTAATCCACAACACCCAGCCGGAGAGCGCGTACAAAAGCACATTGACGAGGTGGTGCACAAACGGATTGTCGGGTGAAAACTGCCACTCAGCCGCAAACATGGCCAATGGAATGGGTCGATACAGCGAACCCGGACTGCTCCATACGCCGAAGCGGTATTCTTTGGAAAAAATGAGTCCGAGGTTTTTGAGGCCTCCTTTCACCACCCAATTGTCCATGATGGCGGAGTAGTCGTCTAAGCAAAACTGATGCCCCAGGGTGTTCAGGTATAAGCAACCACCCAGCACAGCGGCCAGTATGCCAGCCCAACGCAGGGCGTCGGGAGGAGGAGGAGCCGGTGAAACGGTTTTGTTTACGACCTGCTTGGGCGATGCCTGCTTAGCGGGTGTATTTTTTTGTGGAGGAGTAGACCTGGGGGTAGGTTTCTTTTTTGCCATGTGGCAAATGTAGGGATGGAGAGGTTTAGGGAGGTTTTTTTGATCATAGAGTTTTTTTTACTGCCTTCGGCGTTTTATTCACCACAGATTTATTTACCACAGATTTGTTTACCACAGATTTATTCACCACAGATTTATTCACCACAGATTTATTCACCACAGATTTATTCACCACAGATT
>JBMOHO010000148.1:0-9079 GCA_049317805.1 Saprospiraceae bacterium | reverse complement strand
GATTTCCTTCGGCGTCATAAAGTTTAACGCCTGCATCGACATCCAAAACGGGGCTGTCATAAGCGACTGTGATCACCTGCCCGTCCACCACCGGAACAGCATATGTTTGTCCAGCGCCGTCGGCCAGGGTGTAGGCTAACATCTGGCTGCCGGTATTGACTGTGAGTTGGCTGCCAGTGGCCCAGCCATCGCCGCCGGCATCGGTCAGTTCAAGCCGGTATTGGCATTGGGCAGTAACGTGGGCTGCTGCAAACAAGGTGCAACATGCCAGAAAAAGGCGCAGGAAAAATCGGATCATGGTTAGCCCTAGATTGTTGAATGAATTCCAAAGGTATGTGAAGCCAGACATTTGCACAAAAATCAATGCAGTTCGGCGGGTTTTAGACAAAAAATTACTGGTCAAACGCTTATTTGCCTACAGAAATCAAATTTGCAAACAGCCGGTAGGCACCAGGAACGCCTGCCGGCAACTCGCGGAAAAACGAAAGGCTCGTGTACACATATTGCCCTTTGCCGTACGGCGCAATGAGCAGGCTGCCATCGGCCGGCTTTTCGGTCGGATCGTTCATAGACAAGGGTGCCGAAAACGCTTTGTCCCATTCGCCGGCAAAATACAATCCGCGTTCCTGCACCCAGCCGTCAAAATCGGCGGCCGTAATGGCGTTTGGCTTGTGCAACACAGGGTGCTCGGGTTGTAAAAACCGCACCTCAGCCAACTCGTCGGTTACTCGGGTGCGCGACAACTTCATCGGATACGGGGCCAGATTTTCCAAAAACAAGTCGAAATTATTGTTGTACTGCACCACCAACGTACCGCCCTGTTCCACGTAAGACAGCAGTTTGGGCTGGTGAAATTTCAGGTTTTCCTTGGTGTTGTAGGCTCTTATGCCCAGCACAACGGCATCGAAGCGGCGCAGGTTCTCCGGGGTCATGTCGGCGTCTTCAAGCAAAGTGACGGTGCAACCGATTCGGCGCAGAGCCTCCGGGCCTTCGTCGCCTGCGCCCATAACATAGCCGATGTTGCGCGAAAGGGTTTTTACATCTGTCCGCACTGCAGGTGTAAGTGCGGGTAAGAGCACTTGTTGGCGCGGAATGTGGTCGTATTCAATGGTATTGAGGCGTTGCGAATAGTTCCGGCCGTCAACTTCGGCCACGGGCTCCAGATCAACTTGTCCGCTTCCGGCGTTCACCATAAAATCGATAACGGTGCTTTCGCCGCTGCGGACAAACGAAAACGGCTTGGGAGGTGTGGCGCTCATCCAGCCTTGTCCGGGCATCTGCAACCGGAGTAGACCACGCAGGCTGTCTCGCCCGGCAGTTACCCGTACGGAAACAATCTGATTGGGCGAATTGAACAGGTAGTTTGACTCGGTGCAGGCCACAAAAACCGGTGGCAGCACGTCAAAAGGCCGCCAGATTTCCCCTTTAGCCGGCTCTTCTGTTTTATAGGCAACGGGGGTAACAAACTCTAAAGGCACACCATTGATGGTGAATGACCAACGCACATTTAACGCGCGCGGCGTTTCAGGCAATCCGCGCAACGCCTGTTCGGGCACCGTATACATGCCGTCGGAATTTTTTTGTTTCAACCAATATGGGCTGGTGAACACCGCGTCTGTGGGTACGACAAACCGGGATTCCAACACAAAAGCTTTGTTCGGTGCCAACGCCGTGCCTGGCAAAGTGTCGTAAAGCCCGTTGGAAACATCAATGGCCGCGAGCACAAGCGGTTGCGCGGAGCGGTTGATGGCCTCCAGGCGCAGTTTGACAGGTTGGCCCGGTGTAGCCTGTGCTTGTTCGGCAGTCGATTCAAGGTACAGGCCCAGGCAGTACTGGATGACTGTTTTGATGTCGGCCAGCTTGCGGGTCTTCCAGTGGCTTTCGGGCAGGGTTTTGATCATTTGCATGGCCTGCAGCAGGTCAGGCACCGATGCCGCCGGGTTGTCGGGCCGGAATTGTTGATCCACCCGAACGAGCAATTGCCCGATGGGTTCGCCGCCATCCACCCGACTCCAGGTGGTGTTGATGCCGGCAAACGGGTCTTTTTCAGGTGGGGTGGTGCCTTTGATGAAATCGAGCCATTCAAAGGCTTCGCCCCGGTTGCTCATGGAGCCAAATCCCTGACAGCGGTGCATGGAGCGCGCCTCAGCCGCTACTTCACTGTTGCTTTTTCCTTTTAGCGGCAGGTAAACCCCGCCATCGACGGGATACAGGTTGGATTTATCGACCTGCTCAAATTTTTCACGGCTGCCATAAAAAAACCAGGAAGTGTTGAAAAAAATGCGCTGCGGTTGCCACGGCTGGGCAAACGTTAGTTGTTCGGGGTACACATCGGCGCGGCCAGCCAGGTCAAATGCCTCCACGCTGAGCATGGCAGAGGCGGTGTGGTGCCCATGGGTGGTAAAACGGTCAATGTGATAAAACCGATTGACCACCACATCCGGTTGGGTTTGCCGAATGGCCCATACCACATCGGCCATCACCTCGTCTTTGTTCCAAATCCGGAGGGTTTCTTCAGCGGTTTTGGAGTACCCAAAATCGTTCGCACGGGTAAATCGCTGTTGGCCGCCGTCGACCGAACGCGCCATCAGCAGTTCTTGCGTGCGCAACACGCCCAGTTGCTCGCGCAGCTCAGGGCCTATGAGGTTCTGGCCGCCGTCGCCCCGGGTAAGCGAGAGGTATGTAACGTCGTACAGTTTGTGGTTGACGCAGTAGCTGATGAGGCGCTGGTTCTCGTCGTCGGGGTGCGCAGCTACGTACAGCACCGACCCCAACACGTTCAGTTTTTTAATCATCTGATGCAATGCTGCTGCGTCGGGCTTGGCGGGTTGTTGCGCAAACAGGCGGATTGCGGACAACAGGAAAATCAATATAAACTGGATGGTTCGAGTCATGGATGGTAAAATGTTAAGGCGAAAATAATGCATAAAGTGGCGGCTTGGGTCGCTCAATGCGCCTCCAGCCAATTGTCGCCAACCCCCATCTCAACTAAAATGGGCACCCGCAGTCCGGGCAGGGCCTCGCGCATGTTTTTTTCCACCAGCGGCTTAAGGGCGTCCAGCTCCTCGCGGCGGACGTCAAACAGCAGTTCGTCGTGCACTTGCAGGATCATGTGGCTTTGCAAACCTGCATCGCGCAAGGCGCGGTAGATGAGCACCATGGCCACCTTGATCATGTCGGCGGCGGTGCCCTGGATGGGCGTGTTGATGGCAATGCGTTCCGACATGGAGCGCTGCATGCCGTTGCGGCTGTTGATGTCGCGCAGAAAACGCCGACGGCCCAGCAGGGTTTCCACGTACCCGTTTTGGCGGGCAAACTCCACGGTATCGTCCATATACCGCTTTAACCCGCTGTATTGGATAAAATAGTTGTCGATGATTTCTTTGGCCTCGGTGCGCTTGAGGCCCAGCTGATTGGCCAGGTTGGTGGCACCGGCGCCGTAGGTGATGCTGAAGTTGACCGTTTTGGCCGCCCGGCGCTGATCGGGGGTAACAGCATCGAGCGATACGCCGAACACTTTGGCTGCGGTGGCCTGGTGGATGTCGAGGCCTTGTTGAAAGGCCTCCAACATGGCCTCATCGTTGCTGATTTCGGCAATGAGGCGCAGTTCCACCTGCGAGTAATCGGCTGATAACAGCACGTGGTCTTTGTCGCGCGGAATGAAAGCCTCCCGCACTTTGCGGCCTTCTGCGGTGCGGATGGGGATGTTCTGAAGGTTTGGATTCTGGCTGCTGAGCCGGCCTGTGGCGGTCAGCGCCTGGTTGAACGAGGTGTGCACGCGGCCAGTGCGCGGATTGATCATGGTGGGCAGCGCATCTACGTAAGTGCTGCGCAGTTTCATGAGCACGCGGTGTTGGAGGATGTCGGCGCAAATGGGAAACTGAGGCGCTAAACTGCTCAACACTTCTTCATCGGTTGAGTAGTGACCGCTTTTTATTTTTTTGCCTGAATACGGAATGCGGAGTTTTTCAAACAAGGCCTCTCCCACCTGTTTGGGGCTGCCGAGGTTAAAATTGAAACCGGCTTCTGCCAGCACTTTTTGCTCCAATTCGGCAATGGATTTGCCCAGTTCAACCGAATACGCTTTTAAAAACCCGGGGTCGATGCGCACGCCCTGGTGTTCAATATCGGCCAGCACGGGTACCAAAGGCGTTTCCACCTCCTGGAAAAGCTTGAGGAGGGCAGGGCCGCCTGCTTCGAGTTTGGGGGCCAGTACGTGGTGCAGTTGCAGGGTAATGTCGGCGTCTTCACCGGCGTATTCGGCGATTTGATCCAGCGGCACGTCGCGCATATTGCCCTGGGTGCTTCCTTTTTTTCCGATGAGTTCCTCAATTTTCACGGTTTCGTAGGCCAGCAGGGTTTCGGCCATATAATTCATGTTGTGGCGCAAATCGGGCTCAATGAGGTAATGGGCCAGCATGGTATCAAAGAGCGGCCCTTGTACCTCTACGCCGTAATTTTTTAGCACAATGGCGTCGTACTTGATGTTTTGCCCAATTTTTTCAATGGTGGCGCTTTCCCAAACGGGTCGAAACTGTTCGACGATTTGTTGCGCCGCCGCGCGGTCAGCCGGTACGGGCACATACCAGGCTTCATGCGGCCGGAGGGCAAACGAGATGCCCACCAGATCGGCCTGCGCCGCTTCCAGGTGGGTGGTTTCGGTGTCGAAACAGACAAAAGGGCTCTTCGATAATTCAAGTGCAAGGGCCTCCAATGCCGCCGGGGTTTGCACGAGGGTATAGGTGTGCAGGGTATTTTGCAGGTTGTGATCGGCCCGGGGTTGGCCGGCTGGTGTTTCTGTTTCACCGAACAGGTTGCCCTGCACACCTTGAGTTGTAGTGGCGGGTTTGCCGGCGGGTTTTCCGGATGATGCGGCCCCGCCACCGCCCAGCGGGTGTTGCAGGATGGCGTCGGCCAGTGAACGGAATTCGAGTTCGCGAAACAAGTCGATCAACGCTTCGCGGTCAAAGGGTTCTATTTCAAACTGCCGCTCGTCAAACTGCACCGGAACGTCCACATCAATTTTGGCCAACCATTTGGACAACAGGGCTTTGTCGGTATTGGCGCGCACCGTGTCTTGTTGTTTGCCCTTGAGTTTGTCGGTATTGGCCAGCAGGTTTTCCACGGTATCGAATTCAGCCAGCAGCTTGGTGGCCGTTTTTTCGCCGATGCCGGGTATGCCGGGAATGTTGTCTACGGCGTCACCCATGAGGCCAAGCATGTCAATGACCTGATCCACGCGTTGAATGCCCCAGCGTTCGCAGACTTCTTTGACGCCCCAGATTTCCACGTCGTTGCCCTGGCGGCCGGGTTTGTAGAGCATGATTTTATCGTCGACCAGCTGCCCGAAATCCTTGTCGGGCGTCACCATAAACACGCGATAGTCTTGTTTGGCGGCTTGTTTAGACAGGGTACCGATCACGTCGTCGGCTTCGTAGTTGGGCTCCACGAGCACCGGTATGCGCATGGCTTCGAGAATCTTGCGCACCCAGGGCAGGGCGAAGGTGATGTCTTCCGGTTGGGCGTCGCGGTTGGCTTTGTACGGTTCATAGTGTTCGTGGCGAAAGGTGCCGCCCGGCGGGTCAAATACCACGGCAAGGTGGCTTGGATTTTCTTTTTGCACCAGATCCCACAGCGTGCGCATAAAACCTTGCACTGCCGACACATTCCAGCCTTTGGAATTCATGAGTGGACGGGTGATGAATGCGAAATGGGCGCGGTAGATGAGGGCATGCCCATCCAATAGAAACAGTTTTTTCATATGCTGGCTCAAAAGCCGAAAATTACGCAATGCCGACGGGAATGCCCGTTGGAAAAAGCACATGTCTTCAAAAGGGCCTGTTATTGGTTTCCCGATTTAATACGCCAAACTCGGTTTTCAAAAAATTAATATAAAGTACCGTACCCTCATTGGAGTAACCGTAGCCAAAGTTGGCCCGGTTTTTGGCATTATTTATTCGTTTATGCCCTACTTTCGCGCACTTTTGCCACACCCCTATTAATCGACATCGAACGTGAAAAGAGTTTATATATCGAAACATACGCCCGATCAGCCAGTGCAAGCCCTGGTCTTCGTGTCCAACGAGGCTTCCATTGGCGATTTGTCCGGGTCTTTGTTGAACCATGAAATGACATTTATCGAGTCAGCTCTGACGCGACACGTAAAGCATTTTGTATTTCCCCGGCCGGATCAGGTGGTTTTTGTGCGCCTGCTGGAAACCGAAGAAAATGCTTCTGATGCCCTTGAATCGGCCCGGCGAAACGGGCATGGCTTGTTGTCTGAATTGAAAGCCTATCATTTGCCCGCACTGGCGCTTTCGGGCACGGTAGATGCGTCCGTTCTATTGGCTTTTGCCGAAGGCCTCGCACTGAGCAGCTATGCTTTTGGGAAATACCGCACCAATGCAGATGAGGATGCGCACCAATTGGCATACATCGGCATAGACGCCGAACAAGTGGCACCTGAACCCATAGAGGAGTTGGATAGCCTTGTGGAAACCGTGTTTTTTACCCGCGACATGGTGAATGAGCCCCAGTCCCATTTCAATGCAATCGACCTGGCAGAAATGGCCCGGAAACTGGCAGAACAATACGGCATGGGCATCGAAATTCTGGAAAAAGAGCAAATTGAAACGCTGAAAATGGGTGGCTTGCTGGCCATCAACCGCGCAAGCAGCATACCGCCTCGCTTCTGCATTCTGGAGTGGAAACCCGAACGCCCATGCAATGCAAAACCGCTGGTGCTGGTGGGCAAAGGCGTGATGTACGACACGGGCGGCTTGAGCCTGAAAACGCCGGAAGGCATGGAGACCATGAAGTGCGACATGGCCGGCGCGGGTGCCGTTATGGGCGCTATGGCTGCTGCCGCATACAACAAACTGGGCGTACACGTCATTGGCCTCATTCCGGCAACAGACAACATGATCGGCGAACGCGCCCTGGCACCTGGCGACATCATCCGCATGCACTCCGGGCACACCGTCGAAGTGGTGAACACCGATGCAGAAGGGCGCATTATTTTGGCCGACGCCCTGCATTTTGCCCGGAAATACGACCCCGAATTGGTGCTCGACGTGGCCACCCTGACCGGCGCCGCCGTAAGGGCATTAGGCAACCAGGCGATCTGTTACATGGGCACCGCGTCGCGCGAAACAAAAGCCGCACTCGAAAGCTGCGGCTGGCATACCTATGAGCGCTGTGTAGAACTGCCCCTCTGGAAAGAATACGGCGAAGAGCTCAAAAGCAACGTGGCAGACCTCCGCAACGTGGGCAACGGCGCTGCCGGCATGATCACCGCCGGAAAATTCCTCGAACATTTTGCCAAATTTCCCTGGTTACACCTCGACATCGCCGGGCCTGCGTATCTTCGCAGTGCCAATGCCTACCGACCGAAGGACGGAACAGGCGTAGGTGTGCGCTTGCTCTACCAGTTTCTGAAGCTGCGCGCTCAAGCAAATTTGCAGTAGATTGGTTTAATTGCTACTCCCCACGTATGAATAATCTGACTATTGGCGTCAGCTGCGGCGATGTCAACGGCATTGGCTTGGAAGTGATTCTGAAAGCGCTAGCCATAAAAAAAGCCCTGCCCAACCACAAGGTCGTGCTCTACGCCAGCACCAAAGTGGTCGCTTATCACAAAAACATCATCTCGCAGGAAAATATCCAGTTTTTCAGCGTCAACACCCCCGCTGAAGCCCAGCCGGGCCGCATGAACATTGTCAATTGCTGGCAAGACAACATCAACATCACCCTCGGCAAAGTGAACGATGTGGGTGGCCGTTGCGCCATGGAATCGCTCGAACGGGCCACTAAAGACCTGAAAGAGGGCCTGCTTGACGCCTTAGTGACGGCCCCGATTCACAAAAAAGCCATGCAATTAGCCGGTTTTGGCCATATCGGACACACCGAATACCTGACGGAAGCCCTCCTTGCCAAGGATTCCCTGATGCTCATGGTGTCAGACGATCTGCGCATCGGGCTGGCGACCAACCACTTGCCTTTGAGCGCGGTGGCCGCCGCCATTACCAAAGATTCGCTCCTGCGCAAAATCCGCATCCTGCACGAAACCCTGCGCATCGACTTTGGCATCAGCAACCCCACCCTCGCTATTTTGGGCCTCAACCCGCATGCCGGCGACGAAGGCGCCATTGGCCCCGAAGAGGACACGATCATTCGCCCGGCCATCGAAGACGCTAAACAAAAAGGCGTGTTTGCTTTTGGCCCGTTTCCGGCCGACGGCTTTTTCGGCTCCGGCGAATTCAGAAAATACGACGGCATCCTGGCCATGTACCACGACCAGGGCCTCGTGCCGTTTAAAACGCTTGCGTTTGGCGGAGGCGTCAACTATACTGCCGGCCTGTCTGCCGTACGCACGTCACCCGATCACGGTACGGCTTTTGACATTGCCGGAAAAGGGGAGGCCGACGAGACGTCTTTCCTGCACGCCCTGCACCTGGCCGTTGATATTGCCCATAATCGAAGTGAGTACGTCGACATGCGCTCCGATTCCATCGAACGCCGCAAACAAAAGGCCCTGCAAGCCGAGAATGGAGCGGACGAAGACCCTATTGAACTGATTCCCGAAGAATAAACCCTTATGATTTTAGGTATTGATGTAGGTGCCAGCGGCATGAAAGGCGCACTGGTTGATTTGACGCACGGCAAACTGCACGGCGAACGCTACCGTGTGCCCACGCCCAAACCGGCCACGCCCGACGCAATGGCCGCAGCATTTGCCGATATGCTCCATTTTTTTCAATATAAAGGCCCTGTCGGCATCGGTTTTCCGGCCATTGTAAAAGACGGCGTAGCCCTCAGCGCGGCCAATATTGACGACAGTTGGATCGGCCAAAGCATTCCGGCAGTATTTGAAAAATCTGGCCACGTAAACATTTTCTCGACCAACGACGCCGATGCGGCGGGCATGGCCGAAATGCGCTACGGCGAAGGGAAAGGAGAAATGGGACTTGTGCTGCTCATCACCATCGGCACCGGCATCGGTTCGTCTCTGTTTTACAAAGGCGCTTTGATACCCAACACCGAGTTGGGGCATTTGCTTTGGAAAGGCGGCAAACCGGTG